>NZ_JAWRWZ010000456.1:0-260 GCF_046535285.1 Chryseobacterium sp. SIMBA_028
CATCCATGTTATATGCACAAGTAGGGGTTAACACAACTACACCAACTGCAACTTTAGAAGTAGTGGGAAAAGGAGCTACAACAACAATTCCTGACGGGATTATTGCTCCAAGAATCAGTAAGCAGCAATTAGCAGCTAAAACAGCTGGCACCTATGACACACCTCAGACAGCTGCTGTCGTTTTTGTAAACGATATTACTACTCCCACCGGAACAATCCCTAGTTTGGCTCAGGTGGTAGAAGTTACTGCACTCGGATAT
>NZ_JAWRWZ010000457.1:0-260 GCF_046535285.1 Chryseobacterium sp. SIMBA_028
CCCATACCTGCACCGGCCCCACCAACTTGGCCACCGGCCTGCCGGGACATCGAGTCACCCCAACCACGCAAGCGCGGGAGAAGATACTCGAGCTGGGCGAGCTCCACCTGTGCCTTACCTTCGCGGCTCTTGGCGTGCTGGGCAAAAATATCCAGGATCAAGGTGGTCCTATCGACAACCTTCACCTTGACAATGTCCTCGAGGCCACGGCGCTGGGAAGGCGCGAGTTCGGTGTCGACCACCACGGTATCGGCACCTGT
>NZ_JAWRWZ010000458.1:0-260 GCF_046535285.1 Chryseobacterium sp. SIMBA_028
GCGTTTGCTGGATGCCCTGCATGACGGTGTCTATATCACCGATGGGCGTGGCGTGACCGTCGCCATCAATCAGGCCTATGAGCGTATTACCGGGCTCAAGCGCAGTGACGTGCTGGGGCATCACATGCAGGAGCTGGTGCGCCGGGGGTATATCTCCAAGTCGGTGTCATTGGAGGTCATCCGTGACGGCAAGCCCGTCACCCTCGTGCAGAGTCTGCGCGATGGCCGCAAGATATTGGTCAGCGGTCTCCCGATGTTGG
>NZ_JAWRWZ010000459.1:0-260 GCF_046535285.1 Chryseobacterium sp. SIMBA_028
CTGCTATTTGCTGAACGAGTCGGGGGAAATCCTGCTGACCCGCCGCTCTCCGGAGAAAAGGACATGGCCGGGCGTGTGGACCAACAGTTGCTGCGGCCACCCCGCGCCCGGCGAGGAGTCGGAGGAGGCCCTGATGCGCCGGGCACAGTTCGAACTCGGGGTGGACGCCACGAGGATCCAGCTCGTCCTGCCGCACTTCCGATACCGAGCGGTTGACCCCACAGGAATCGTCGAGAACGAAATCTGCCCTGTCTACATGG
>NZ_JAWRWZ010000460.1:0-260 GCF_046535285.1 Chryseobacterium sp. SIMBA_028
GTCTTTCATCGTTGAGGTTCATAATATCACCAACAATTTGGTTGGCGTGTTTCAAATTATCCGAAACCATCAACTGAACAGCAGCTTTTCCATGAGAAATTCTTCCTGCAGCATTGATTTTCGGAGCAATTTCAAAAACAATATTCGAAATCTCGAAATGAGATAATTTATCTTCCGGAATTAATAATCTTAAACCTAAATTTCTCGTTTTTCTAAGAATTTTAAGTCCCATTTTGGCCAAAACTCTGTTCTCGCCGGTC
>NZ_JAWRWZ010000066.1:0-404 GCF_046535285.1 Chryseobacterium sp. SIMBA_028
CTGGATCCTGGATCAGCGGCGAGAGCGCATCGACGACGTCGAGCTGTTTCATCGCCGCCTGCCAATAGACATAGACGGGATCGCTCCCGGCATAGAGCCCGCGATCGACCGCCGCGCGGATAGAGACGATGCGGCTATAAGCCAGCGCGAGATTGGAAAGCTCGCCACCCAGGTTTCCGTCAAGCTGGTCGACCGGCGGCAGGCTACCTTTGAACTTCTGACGTTCGCTGTCGAGCTGCTGGCGACTCTGCTGCATCGCTGCAGCGGTTTCGCTGCCTGGATGAGCGAGATACTGTCGCGTCGCGACGATCTCACCCAAAATTTCTGTCGCCGCAATCGTGCCGCCGCGCGCCAGCACGTCGGCGAAGCGGTAGTCCTTCTCAAGCGACAGATATTGATGAAAT
>NZ_JAWRWZ010000461.1:0-260 GCF_046535285.1 Chryseobacterium sp. SIMBA_028
ATCGATTGCCGCCTCATAAGCATGGTCAATCTGGTCTTGGCGCGTCACGTCGAGAGACGCGACGAGAACCGCGTCGCTCTACTTTTCAGCAAGGTCGCGAAGCTGATCCGGATCCCGAGCAGTCAGCACAGCACGGTATCCAACCTGCAGAACCTTTTCTGCGATCGCTCGACCCAAGCCTCTCGACGAACCAGTAATGAACCATATGGCGTTTTTATCGATCATGACGAATTCTCCGTTGATTTGCCTAGATCCCGGTT
>NZ_JAWRWZ010000462.1:0-260 GCF_046535285.1 Chryseobacterium sp. SIMBA_028
GGCACGCGTGAGGCGTGGCTAGTGACGCAAACGATGCGCCGTCGATGCGCGCCGCTTACGCGTCGTCGATCTGCCTGAGCGTCCTCAGGCAATCCACCGCGAACTGCTGATAGACCCGCGTGCCGTTCACCTTCGCCGAATCAGCGCGTCGGCCGGTTCGCCGGGCCTGGTCGGCGCCGAAATCGGGCTTGCAATGACCGGGCTCGGCATGGGCATCGCAACCGGCCCGTTGATGACCGTCGCGGTCGGCGCGCTCGAGG
>NZ_JAWRWZ010000463.1:0-259 GCF_046535285.1 Chryseobacterium sp. SIMBA_028
GCGCATTGGCGAAATTCATTGGCCTATGTGGTTGGCATGTCCTTGAATTCAATTCTCCTACTCTGACTACCGGAGCGCTCGATGAAGACGGAAGACCCGGAGAAAATCGTGCATGAAATCGCTGAGTCCACTGACAATGCGGAAGACCTTGTGGCGCAGTTGTATGCAAATGCCGTCGAAGACTACAAGCGCGATGCACGAATCATGGACTACGTTCCGCTGTTCGCCGCAAGGCGCGTACGGGAAAGCTTGAGGACTC
>NZ_JAWRWZ010000464.1:0-259 GCF_046535285.1 Chryseobacterium sp. SIMBA_028
CTTTCGTTATAATATTAATTACGTTGGTCGGACAAGGTTTGTTATTGTCGCCGATTTTAAAATTATTAAAAGTAAGTGATGCCGGAAGTGAGCTGCCAGAAGAAAAGCAGGAAGTTATTTTAATGAAAAAGTTAAAAGAAACGGCTTTACATAAACTAGATAATGATTTTTCAGGATTGGCAGAAACAAACAGTTTGGTACGTCATCAAAAACATAGACTTGAAAATGAAATGATGATGATGACCGATAAGGCCAATTG
>NZ_JAWRWZ010000465.1:0-259 GCF_046535285.1 Chryseobacterium sp. SIMBA_028
TGGCTAAATATTTTGAAGCAGGAAATTTTAAAAAAGTGATAGATCTGAGCAAAGACGCTGAACAATTAGCAGCTGAAGCAAGTGATAATACGTCATTATCTAACACCTACAGACTCAGAGCCGCTTCCTATACAGAACTGGGCTTTAATGATCAGAGTTTTAAAGAATTTAAAGAAGCTTTAACGATAGCAGAAAAAATACCTTCTAAAAATTCCAAAAATTATCAAAAAGCTTTAATATATACCGGCTTAGCGAGTTA
>NZ_JAWRWZ010000466.1:0-259 GCF_046535285.1 Chryseobacterium sp. SIMBA_028
GGGGAACACACGCGTTGGCGGCACCACAACAGGAATGTGTAGGTCGTTATCGGTTGACGTTACCGTCCCAGGCGGAAGTGGCCATGAGCACTGCCAAGGCATTTACCGATACGCAGATCAAACCGATTCGTTTCTCCGACAATTTGCCCGCGCCGCTCTCGTCCTTCATATACGACGGCAAGTTCGAGATCAGCAGAAGCGTTTCTCAGAGTGAATTCGACGCGCTGGTGGGCCGAGCGAAAGATGAGCTTGCCGCGAG
>NZ_JAWRWZ010000467.1:0-259 GCF_046535285.1 Chryseobacterium sp. SIMBA_028
GCCCCAACCGCGCCCGAACACGTGGCCGAGCCCGAGGCGCCAGCAGCACCCGCAAGCACTCCCGCGGCTACCACCGCACCCGCCCCGCAGCCCGCAACCGCTCCGGCGGTTAGCGGAGCTGAAGGCGCTGGTAGCGCTGCAGGGGCTGGTAGTGCCGGTGGCGACGTCGAAGTTCTGCGCCGCGCGTGGCCGGACGTCCTCCAGACATTGAGCAAGATCAAACGAAGCACGTGGGCACTGGTGGAACCGAACGCCCAGG
>NZ_JAWRWZ010000468.1:0-259 GCF_046535285.1 Chryseobacterium sp. SIMBA_028
GTAGACAGTGCTTATGCGGTTGTAGACAGTGCTGCTGCTGTAGTGGATACCGCATATGCCGATGAGCCGGAATTGCCTTTTAATTACAAAGATGAGATCAAAAATCTGAAAGATGATATTAAATATCTAAAAGATAATATCAAAGAGAATAACACTGAAATTGCCAGAATCCAGAAAGATATCAAGTACCTGGAAAAGCACCATGAATATCCAAAAGAGGAGAAAGAAACAACAGATAAGGAATATTCTGAAAATGATG
>NZ_JAWRWZ010000469.1:0-259 GCF_046535285.1 Chryseobacterium sp. SIMBA_028
GGGTTGCTGCAGGTCGGCTTGGCGCTCACAACCGGCGCTGACCGATCCGTTGCCATCGCGTTCGCCTACATCATTTGCGCTGCACTACTGATTCGCATGGTCATGATCAAAACGGCGGCTAAGTCCCGAACGGTCATCTACCGCTACACGGAAAGCGTGATCGATGACTAACCTCTACTTCGCCGTCGCGGCCGACCCCGAGCCACTTTACGCTGGCATGCCGCTGCCGCTGCTCCTTGGCATCATCGGCGGCCTGATC
>NZ_JAWRWZ010000470.1:0-259 GCF_046535285.1 Chryseobacterium sp. SIMBA_028
GCGGTGAAGACCTAGATTGGTTCTGGAGAGGCTGGTTTTACGGAACCGATCCTGTAGACATCGCTATTGATAAAGTGACCATTGCAACTCCGGATTTAGATGCAATTCCAATGGCAAAAGAAGAAACTTATACGGTTGATAAGCCTTTACAAAACGAATTTCAGGATATTTCGAAAATCAGAAATAAAGAAGATAAAAACATCACTTTTGATGTAGAAAAAGACAAAAGCCTTCAGGATTTCTATTATCGTTATGACAG
>NZ_JAWRWZ010000471.1:0-259 GCF_046535285.1 Chryseobacterium sp. SIMBA_028
CTTAATTCATCCCTTTGGATTTATAATTAATGATAAAAATCTGAAACGTTCAGGCTTAGATTATTGGGTTCACCTTGATGTTTCAGAATATGCAAATGTTGATGAATGGATTCAACAGATTCCGGACAAATCCCGTGTTTTTTTAATGAGTTCGCATGCTGAGAAATCTTATTTGGAAACTGATTTTCAGGACGGAGACTGGCTCGTTTTCGGAAAAGAAAGTGTTGGATTGAGTAAAGATGTTTTATCTCGTTTTGAT
>NZ_JAWRWZ010000472.1:0-259 GCF_046535285.1 Chryseobacterium sp. SIMBA_028
CAGTTCGAAATTATTGTTTTTCGAAATTTTTTCAAGCCTTTCAATATAACTTTCAGGAATAAATCGGTTGAAAACTACAACTACTTTATTAAAACCTGCTTCCAGAGCATCATAGAGAGAATATTCCATGAGAGGAGATCCGTTCTCTAAAATTCCGTCTACCTGTTTCAGGCCTTTGTATCGGCTGCCTAAACCTCCGGCTAATATGAGAAGTGTTTTTTTAGAAATCATCTGTCATTCCAAATACGGGTTTACGGTT
>NZ_JAWRWZ010000473.1:0-259 GCF_046535285.1 Chryseobacterium sp. SIMBA_028
CTTTCATTGAGTGAAATCAGCCACAGATCGGTTCCTTCTTCAATACCAACGGTTTTATTGCCTGATCGTTCGGATCTGGATTCACCACCGATGAGATATCCATTTGAAGTCAATGCCAGCGTTCTTAAATGGTCATCTCCTTTTCCTCCATAATTCTTTTCCCATTCTACTTTCCCATCTTTATTGAGTTTGATGATCCAGTAATCACCTTCACCAAAGTTTTCGGTCTTCTTTGAAACTCCAATATTGCTTCTGGAAT
>NZ_JAWRWZ010000474.1:0-259 GCF_046535285.1 Chryseobacterium sp. SIMBA_028
CACCAGATTGATCGGATGTCTTGATCCTAGATCCAGTGGAAACGCAGGTCTTGTAAGATCTTCTTTTTCGGTAATAAGAGAAGATTCGGAAGTATTTTTAAAATCTTCCAATTTTACAGCAACAGCCTGCTTCAAAGAATTAATCTTCTGTCCGAATTCTTTTTTCTGATCATTAGGAACGTCTTTTAATGTTTCGTAAAAATCATTCAGTACTCCTTTTTTACCGTTGTACTTAATTCGGAAGCTCTCTATCTCCTCT
>NZ_JAWRWZ010000475.1:0-259 GCF_046535285.1 Chryseobacterium sp. SIMBA_028
GATGTAGAATTCACCTTTATGAAATCGAATACTGGGTGCCCAGACACCGTCTCCTCTTTTGGGAGTACTGAAGTTTTCATTGGGAAGCACATCGGGAAGGGCATAATTCACCAATTTCCAGTTGACCATATCTTTTGAATGAAGAATAGGAAGTCCCGGAGCTTCATTGAAACTGGAAGCGGTCATATAATAATCATTTCCCACACGGGTAACGTCCGGGTCGGAATAATCTGCATATAAAATCGGATTTCTGTAATTT
>NZ_JAWRWZ010000476.1:0-259 GCF_046535285.1 Chryseobacterium sp. SIMBA_028
GCCCGGACGCCCAGGAATGCCTCGGTGGCAATCATGAACGGACGAAGGTACAAGGCTTCGCCATCGCCGGACGGAACCCACTCCTGGTCCGCCTGCACCAGCTCGCGAATGGCTCCGATGAAGTACTCCTCGGGCAGTTCCGGAAGGGCCAGGCGCCGGGCGGACTTGTTCAGGCGGGCGGCATTGGCCTCGGGCCTGAAGGTCCACACAGAACCATCGGCGTGACGGTAGGCCTTAAGGCCCTCGAAAATCTCCTGGC
>NZ_JAWRWZ010000477.1:0-259 GCF_046535285.1 Chryseobacterium sp. SIMBA_028
GTAGGGCGCTTCACGACTCAAGACCCTATTGGTTTGATGGGCGGAGAGAACCTGTATCAGTAAGCGCCCAACCCGACGGGATGGGTGGATCCGCTGGGGTTGACAGTCTTTGACGTCGGCAGCTATGGAGATCTCAGAAATGCAGTACGTGGTGGGGGCACTGGTTTAGATGCTCACCATGTTGGTCAAAAGGCTGTTATGAAGAATTTAGTATCTGAATATGATCCTAAAACAGCACCAGCTATTTTGGTGCCTAAAT
>NZ_JAWRWZ010000478.1:0-259 GCF_046535285.1 Chryseobacterium sp. SIMBA_028
TGAATACCAGTCTGCGAAAAGGCACATCCTGATAAAAAGAACATTAAGAAAATAATATTTTTTTTCGTTTGCATTTTATTCCGCTTATTTTTATAAATCATGGGTAGCAAGTTATTTTAATAGTGTAAGAGTAAAACTATTCTGACCGGCATTAAGCCTGGTCGTATTCGAAGTGCAACCTCCACTATAGCGAACTAACATATAATAAGTTCCTGCTTCCAATAAAGCAACATTGGTAGAATAAATAAAATCTGTGACC
>NZ_JAWRWZ010000479.1:0-259 GCF_046535285.1 Chryseobacterium sp. SIMBA_028
GGCCACCGAGGCGGCGTCCGCGCAAGCCTTTATCCGATCCGGGTTGGTGGTGCCCACTACCGGTGAAATCCCGGCCGGGTGCTTCATCAGCCAGCCCAGCAGCACGGACTCGGGCGTGGTGCCCTTTTCTTCGGCCAACCGTTCAAGCATCCCAGCCGTAGCCGATTCAGCGGGTGACATCCCTGAGGACCCCGCTCCCGTGTAACGCCCCTGCGCCAAGGAACCGTACGCCTGAAGCTCAATTCCCCGGGCCATGCAG
>NZ_JAWRWZ010000480.1:0-258 GCF_046535285.1 Chryseobacterium sp. SIMBA_028
GCTTTTCCTGACGTTGCTGATGTCCGGCCAATGGCGCAAATGCGTGGGGCTCCTGAGCCGGACTCCTTCCCACCCGGCACGCTTGCAGTACCGTGGCGCCCTGCCCGAACTGGGCCGGGGGCTTGCCTTCACGTATGCCGGGAAGCCGGCCAGCGCCATCGAGCCCCTTCGCTCCGCGGTTGCCCATCTGGAACTTCGGCCCAGCATGAACCTGATCAAAGTCGCTTACGCGGCCACTGCGTTCGCCTATGCCCAAAT
>NZ_JAWRWZ010000481.1:0-258 GCF_046535285.1 Chryseobacterium sp. SIMBA_028
ATTCGCCGCCCGGCTGACCCCCATTATCTTGCGAGTCGGGACGCCCGATTCTACTGATAAAGCGGTAGGGAGTTCGAAATGCCTCACTGGCTTGTTGTATCGCTCCGACGATACGTGCCCTCATAAGTTGTTGCCACTCAGTGCACGAAGATGCCAACCACTAGGCTCGATCGTTCCGTTGGCGATCATGTCCAAAGCCGAGCATGGCTGTTCGAGCGAACGCGACTTCGCCAAGCGGCCACCGTGCAGGCGTCTTTC
>NZ_JAWRWZ010000067.1:0-400 GCF_046535285.1 Chryseobacterium sp. SIMBA_028
GAGTCAGACGGGTTATATAATTCCCCGGCTAACATCTTCTCTTTTTCTTTTATCATTACTATTTTCTCCTCTTATGTGTTATTACAGGCAGTTATGCAGGGGTGCCGCGTGAATCGCTCCTTTTACAGAAGCGGCGGTGATGTTCACTTATCTGTTCGCACAGCGTCTCCTTTGATATGACATCAATTCAAAGGCATCCCCCGCACCGGCTGTGTCGGAAACAGCGGCTTTCAAGCCTTTATCTTCATATGACTCGCCATTTTTTAAATAAACCGCCGCACCTTCGCCTCCTTTTGTCAGTACAACGACGTTGATACGGCCGGTAAAAAGCGAAGCAACTGCTTCTCGCTCGTCATCGATACTGGTGATATACCGCCGCACCTCATCAGAGGCTTTCATG
>NZ_JAWRWZ010000482.1:0-258 GCF_046535285.1 Chryseobacterium sp. SIMBA_028
GGTTGATGGCGTTGTGGAAGGCCAACTGCGAAGCGTAAACGCTGGTGACGATCAGGACATACATCACCACCTCTGCCCAAGGACCCACATAGTGGTTGATGGTGGCGAAGAACATTCCGTCCGAGAGCTCTCCAGCGGCTTCGACCACACCGCCGTCACCGTAAGCCTGAACCACGGTCCATACGATGAAGGCGTAGAAGACCGACATGAAACCGACGGCGATGTAGGTGGCGCGCGGAACGGACCGGTCCGGATTCC
>NZ_JAWRWZ010000483.1:0-258 GCF_046535285.1 Chryseobacterium sp. SIMBA_028
GTTCCGCAGCGGGGCTGCCACAGGTCGCCGGTCGATCAGAATAATTCCTGGATCCTGTCGTTCGGGCAACTGATGGCGGCTGAGCGTCGCAAACGAGCTGTACGTGCTCGAAAATCTGCAGCCTGCCACCGTGGCCCCCGCGCCGCTATTTAACAAGGGCTGGTAAATTGCAGTTGTGTCCATTACAACTGACGGCCCCCTGACCCTGCGTGAGCGGAAGAAGCGCCAGACCATGGAAAGCGTCTTGGCGGTCGCGCG
>NZ_JAWRWZ010000484.1:0-258 GCF_046535285.1 Chryseobacterium sp. SIMBA_028
GCAAACATAGCGTAGGAAAAAATAATGTTGTTGTCTATGCTGATAATCTCGAAGAGGCTCACAAAGCGAAGGCAATTCTCAATGCAAAAGGCGCGGTTGAAGTTCATGAAAATGAACCTGAATCTCAAGCACCTGAGGGAATGTCTCAAGAAAAATACAACGGAATCATTGCAAAGGCAAAGCATGATGTTTATTTCCTTGATACTGAAAGAATTTACCGACCAAGCAGCAGAGGAATGGATGACACGATGGATGATC
>NZ_JAWRWZ010000485.1:0-258 GCF_046535285.1 Chryseobacterium sp. SIMBA_028
CAGGAGCAAAAGAACGAGGAGGACGGCGGCTAAGCCCGGGATGAACGCAAACGCGGCAATGATCGCGAAGAACCCGATCAGTCCGAACAGGAGTGCCAAGAGGCCCCAAATCACCCAAATGAAGTAGGACACTTTGAGTTCTGTTGGGAGGCCCTGCGTCTTGAACATTCCCGAAAGTCCCCCGGCAGGCAGGACATCGTTGAAGTTGCGGGGACGGTCGGTGGGCATTTCAAAGCGGAAACCGCCTGACTGCCCTTG
>NZ_JAWRWZ010000486.1:0-258 GCF_046535285.1 Chryseobacterium sp. SIMBA_028
CCTGCAATATCAAATGCATAGGCTACAGGAGCTTTAATAGCGTCCGGATATTTTCCAAGTGGATTAAAATCAGTATAATGCATCATCCCTGTTAATACAAGGGAAACCAATATGTATAAAAGAGTACAGATAATCAGTGAAGCAATAATCGCGAAAGGCACATCCTTCTTAGGATTAATGGCCTCTCCAGCCTGTGTTGAAACGGCATCGAATCCTACATACGCAAAGAAAATAGCGGATGCTCCGGCTACGACTCCT
>NZ_JAWRWZ010000487.1:0-258 GCF_046535285.1 Chryseobacterium sp. SIMBA_028
GCCGCCTTTGGAAGCTGATTAGGATGTATCGCTTTATCCTGAGCAAAGATAGAACCCGCCATTAACAGGAAAATGATACTGAATGCTTGTGTAATTTTTCTTAAATTTTTCATATGATAGAATTTTACTTATTAAATTGTCAAGCAAAATTCTATAATCATTTAGGAAAGAATTAGGAATGCAGTAAAATATTTTTTTTAAAGGTATTCTTTGAGCTGTAAAAGATGCGTAACCGCCTTCAGGTTTTCCTCCTGCCTG
>NZ_JAWRWZ010000488.1:0-258 GCF_046535285.1 Chryseobacterium sp. SIMBA_028
CAATGTTCCGTTTGTTTTTATAGCTATTGTTTGGGCGCTTCCTGCAATTATCGTTTGCCAGTTTGTTGCTGTTCCTATTTGTACAGGTACATTTTTACTTGCAAAAGTACCATCACCCAATTGTCCATAAGCATTAAATCCCCATGCCCAAAGCGTTCCATCGATTTTAAGACCAACTGTGTGTGCACTTCCTGCATATATTTTAAGCCAATTTGTGGCTGTTCCTATCTGAGTAGGAACTGTTCTGTTTGTATTTGT
>NZ_JAWRWZ010000014.1:0-124628 GCF_046535285.1 Chryseobacterium sp. SIMBA_028
GAAATCAACTTTTATTATAACTTTAAACTAACAAACACTCCCTAAGAGAAAGTCCATTTTCTTTTGAAGACATACATTTTACTGCTAATTCTTTAATACTGGAGTCTGGTTATATAAAATCAGAGGCTTTACAGAATGATATTTACATGAAAAGCTTGAGTAAAAAAGAATTGTTAGCTCAGTTTTATGCAGACCTAGCCAATGGATATGCTCACAAATATGGAATGGATGAATTTGTAGGGAAAACTCTGGATAAAGCACTTGAATACTCCCCCAATAATATTTATGCTAATCAGCTTAAATCAATGTATCAACAAGCAAAGTTGGCTTATGTGGCAGGTGAATTAGGAATTAAAAACCTTGAAAACCCAGAAGAACTTCAAAACATTAGATTTTATCCCAAAGCACTGGCTTTACTACAGGAAACCAAGGCTCAGTTTAATAATATTGACAACTTAGGATTTGTGATGATGCCCGATGGAGCTTACGAGCAGTGGCTGGGTAATATGAAAGGGGAGGACAACAGACAAAAAAGTGAGGCTTTGGCTGAAAGAATGAGGCAGGCTAATGCTGAAAAACAAAAGCAGAAAGAACAGGAAGCCCAGAAACAAAAGAAAAAAGAATCTCAACAGTCTAAAGAGAAAGCTCAATACTTCCCAATAGACCCAAAACATTTATAATGAAAAGATATTTAAAATATAAAACCGTGTTCCTTTTGACTCTGCTATTTCTATGGTTCGGTACAGGAACAATTAGGGCACAAGGCAACCAATTTTATAACGATGCTTACCAGACTATTGATAATATGTTGAATGACAAACAGCAATACAGTTTCAAAGAAGCTGTTTTTAGTGTGGAAAGTGCTTATTTTCAAGGAAAGTTAGATACAGTGCAACTGAATAATCAAGTCAGGTTTTTAACAAGATTTGCAAAGGCTATTATTGCAAATAGGGAGTTGACCTACAAGCAATCTGATAAAGACAAAGTAAGCAAATATGCAGCAGTATATTCCATCATGTGCCAGTCTTTACCCATTGCTGTTAAAGATACTGTAATCCAGTACAAACCTTTCAACTATGATTTTAAAGATGTTTTTGGGCATAATGATATAACAAACCTTTTTGTATCAAAATTGTTAATGACTAAAGAGGGGAACTGTAATTCTATGCCTTATCTGTATAAGATACTGGCAGAAGAATTGGGAGTAAATGCTAATCTGGCATTAGCACCTAACCATGTTTACATCAAGCATCAAATTAAGTCGGATGGATGGTATAATACAGAGCTTACCAGTGGTGTATTTCCACGGGATTCGTGGTTAATGGCTTCTGGATACATTCATTTAGATGCTATCAAAAATGGGGTATTTATGAAAGCCCTTAATAACAAAGAAAGTCTTGCTTTATGTCTTTTTGATTTGGCACAGGCATATAACAGAAACTTTCCTGACAATGATGGTGAATTTGTATTAAAGACCATAAGTAGAGCCTTAGAAGTCTACCCCAATTTTGCTAAAGCTCTTATTCTAAAAGCTGAAACTCACAAAGAACAGTTTGAAAAACTGATGGATAAACAGAATTTGAGTTCTACTACTCCTGAAAACATAAAAAAAGTTCAACAAGACCCCAAGGCCAAAGAGCTCATGAAGCTGATGACTAAAGAATACACTCACATTTATGAGATGGGTTACAGACAAATGCCTGAGGAAATGTATCTGGATTGGTTAGTTTCCTTAAAAACAGAAAGAGAAAAATACGAGAATAAAAAATTATTAAATAACTTTACGAAATAACCAAATGACTATGAAAAGAATTTTATTGAGTACTTTTATACTGGTTGCAGGATTTACACAGGCACAAGTAAAAGGTAAGCCCCAGGCTAGACCAAAGGCAGAGAAACCTTTTGTAAACCCTGTAAAGCTAACCAAAGAAGAAAGAAACAGACCTTACATGGATGAGGTTTTGAAATCTAGAGACCCTTTAACTCCAGAGGAAGCTGAAAGGAGAAGAAAAAATATTGAAGCAGGAAATCCATTTAAGAAATATGGCTACTATCCCAAAGTTGCTACTTTAAGCAAGGGAAAGTATTTGGAATTTCATGACAAGGATTCTATTGTAAGTATTGGCTCTGTAAGGTTTAACAGAAAAACCAAAGAGATTGTTGAATTCAGTGAAATAGATTTAAGTAACCCAGATGCACAACCGTACTTGGATACGGCAGGTAGATGGTTCTCTCCCGACCCTTTAAGTGAGGAGTATTCAAGTTGGTCTCCTTATAACATGGTATTAAATAACCCTATAAGTAATATTGACCCTGATGGCAGACAAGTTTTTACAGATTACAAGTTATCAGTAGACGGTAATGTTACTAGGAAAGACCCTAATGATGGAAGTGAAAATAGAAGTGATGACAGGTTATTTGCAACAGATAAGAAAGGAAATGTTACAAATACAGCTCCAGTTGTAGTAGATAAAGCGAAGCCAAGTGATGGAAGTATTATAAGCAGTTTGGCAACTGATTATGGATTAGCAGAACCTAAGTATCCTTTAGGAATTAATTTTGGAAGAACAACCAACGCAGCTGATGCAGCTAATGTATTTATGTTTGCAGCCAAGAATTCTAATGTAGAATGGGGATTAGAGGCTTTTCAAGTGGGAAAAGGGATTTCTTACACTGTATTTACGGGACATGATGATGATTCTACACCTCCTAATTTTTTTAATCAATCTCCATCAAAATCACTATTTAATATTCATTCCCACAAGGATGTTAATGAACCTTCACCTATAAATGGTCTGACTAATGGAGATTATGGAGTTTCAAGAGGAGGGGACAATTATTATAATCATACTACTGGAAAAACAGACTATCCATCTCATTATCTATATTATGCCCCAAATAAAGGGAAAAGTAATTTATGGATGTATCATTGGAGAAATAAAGACATCTACAAAAAGGATTTAGGCACAAGTACAATCAATCTGAAAAAATTAGGGAAATAATTATGAAAAATATTGCATATCTTTTTATCGTACTAACATCATTTTTATCCTGCAATCAAAATGAAAACAGTATTTTCTCATCAAATGATGTATATAGGGCTATAATAGAAGGGGTTGATATTGCTAAGACAGATATTTCTAAAAATGACAGCATTTTTTATGTTTTTAATAGACACGATACATTAATAATAATGTCCTCTGAACAAGAGGATATATTACAACCAACTCAAACTATAAAAAAAGAAGGGTACTTTAGATATAACAAGAATAAAATCATTGTCACTAAGCCGTATAAACCAACATTTCAAATTTTAAAAAATGAAAATAATCTAGTACCCATAAAAGAATATGAAGGAAGGTATCCTTATTATGATGGTAAAGATTTTCAGAAAGGAATTATTTATAAAATAAAAGACTTAAACCATTTAGAATTAATAGATAAGGGTAATCTAACAAAGTACTTCTATAGAATTTCTGAGTATGAAATACCTATGCCACCAGCTCCAGCAAAGTAATAATGAAAAGAATTTTATTGAGTACTTTTATACTGATTGCTGTAAAATTATTGTTACCAAACCTTATAATCCTAAATTTAATATAATTAAAAAAGGTAATAAATTAAAACAAAATGACGTTTCTATACATTTAGATCCTTATAACGGGAGTGATTATCAAAAAGGAGCCATGTACAAAATTAAGGATTTGAATCATTTGGAACTTATAGCTAAAGGAGATTTAAGAAAATACTTTTATCCCATAAAAGAATATGAATTAGTTCCTCCACCTCCAGTACTTGGTCCATATAAATACAAACCATATAAAGAAGAATGAAAAAGCTCACTATAATTGCACTATTTTTTATTATTTTCAGTTGCTCCAATAAGAAAGAAGGTGTTATTTTTTCAACAACTTTTGAGAATGCTCTGCATGGTGGAATTACGTTAGATTACAATAGTTCAAATCAATTGTTAATTCTAAAGAGAATTGGTTCAAAAAAAATATCAATACCTCCTCCACCACCACCATCCAAGACAGGGTATTCAAAATATCAAAAAGATAGTATTGATAAAGCTACCCAACAATACTATTTGGATTATCTTCAACCCAAAACGTCTGCATACAAGCTCACTCAAGAAGAAGCTAGTACTTTGAATTTGCTAATTAATTCTATTCCAAAAGAAGATAAAAAAGATGTTTATCCTAAATATCCTACGGTAGACGGTTTTAGTTATGATTTTCAAATTATTTATTCTGATGGAAAAGTTGAAGACGTAGAAGTACAACATATTAATATAGATTCTCACGAAAAAGTTATTCATCAAATGTTAACTTACGCTAAGAAATATGAGGATGATAAAGATAATATTCAAGTTTTAAGAAATTTTGAAAATTGGAATTACCCTAAATATTAAAAGAAAACCCATGATAATTAAATAGTTAAAGTGAGGTTTCCTTTTTTCAAACAGTCGATATATATAAAATATACTCTAATTGCTCAAAGGGTCTTTGGTATACAGCCAAGGGTTAAGTTTAGTTTATGAAATCATTAATCCCAGACAATTATAATGCGGGCAATCTAATTTTTCATTTAGGATTATTGCTTCAAGCTATATTAATTATTTCAATAGTAGCTAATTATAAAATCCAAGATTTTATAATTGTATGATTATCTATCTTATTTCTAATATCCATCATTATTTTAGTACTGACTTTATAATGATAAAAATCTGAAAAAGTTAAAACAACAATATTTATTTTACTTTCAATAATATGTGGTTCTGTATGTTAGATATAGGCCATTTTTAATCTAAAACATCACCTATTTCCCGATACAAAACTTAGAGAAAATATTCCCCAAAACTTCATCATTCGTAACTTCTCCGGAAATCTCACCAAGGTGCTCTAATGCATTTCTCAGTTCATAAGCTAGAAGTTCCGTGGAAATTTGGAAAGAAATAGCTTCCTTTACCTTGTTAACAGCGTCCAGAGACTTATGCAAAGCTTCAAAGTGACGTTGATTGGTGATCACAACGTTATTTTCCTCGGATTTTAAATGCTCAACATAGGATGAAAGTTCATTTTTCAAATCCTGGATGTTTTGGTTTTCAACCGCTGAAATTTTAATGAAGTCAAACTCGTGAGAAATAGCATTTCTAAAGAGGTCTTCTACCGCTTCGTATTTGGCAGGGGTAACTTCATCAATTTTTGTTGCACAGATAATCAACTTCAGATCTTCTCTCAAAAGAGACTGAATCATTTCAATATCCTCTGAAAAGTCTTCCGTTGCAGCATCTGCCAGATAAACAAGAATATTGGCATTTTCTACCTTTTCTTTAGCTTTCTTTACGCCGATAGCTTCAATCTCATCTACCGTTTCGCGAAGTCCTGCGGTATCAATTAATCGGAAAGCATGACCTTTGATATGAAGAATTTCCTCAATCGTATCTCTCGTGGTTCCTGCAATATTGCTTACAATCGCTCTTTCTTCCTTTAGAAGAGAGTTCAGTAGGGTAGACTTACCGGCATTAGGTTTTCCAATGATGGCTACAGCGGTTCCGTTTTTGATCGCATTTCCGTACTGGAAGCTTTCGATAAGGGAATTTAATTTGAGTTCTATTTTATCTAATAATCCATTCAATGCAGTTCTGTCTGCAAATTCTACATCTTCTTCTGCAAAGTCTAATTCCAATTCGATTAAAGATACAAAATTGAGCAGATCGGTTCTTAATAAAGAGATTTCATTGGTGATTCCCCCCTTTAATTGGTTGATTGCTACCTTTCTGGAAGCTTCATTTTCAGAAGCGATAACATCAGCAATGGCCTCTGCCTGGGAAAGGTCTATTCTTCCATTAATAAAGGCACGAAGAGTAAATTCTCCTGCCTTAGCCATTCTGGCGCCGTTTTTAATAAGTGTTTCAAGAATACGTTTTCCAATGTGTGGTGAACCATGAAAAGCAATCTCCACCGAATTTTCTGTAGTGAAACTTTTTGGAGCCAGAAAAATAGAAAGCATGATTTCATCAATGGCTTCCTCCCCATCCATAAAATATCCATAGTGAATGGTGTGGGATTTTTGTTTTTCCAGTTTTTTTCCAGGAAAACTCTTTTGAACTATGGGTAAAGCATTGTCTCCTGATACTCTGATAATACCTAGGGCACCTATTCCATTGGCTGTAGCCAGTGCACAAATGGTCTCGTTATTCATGCTGCAAATTTACGCTTTTTAATGTAATTTTTTAGTGGAAACAATGATGCAGATTATCTATTATTTCCATTTTTAAAATTGTAAAAGTATATATAGTTTAAAACTATCGATGCTATATGGATAATGTCTTACTTGTTATTCTGGATAAATGTGAATAAAATGCCTATAGTTTTGTTTTTTAATAAAATTCATAAAGTTGAATTCGTTTTTTTGATTACAGAAAAATTAAAAATAATGGTATTACTATTGAAATTTTAAATAATATAAAAAGATATCTTGTATATGTGTTAATTTTATGTAAATGAAATAATGTTTTTTAATTTTTAGTATTTTTTTTCAAATTAGATGTTATAAGAAAATATTATTTAATAAATATCAATTTCTGTCTAATATTATATTGATATGGTATGATTAAATGAAGTTTGGTATGCTAATTGTTGATTAGGCTTGCGTCGATATTGAAATGTTATATAATTAGTTCTAAATCGATAATAATCTGTTAATTTAACTTAAATACTTATGAAAAATTTAAATTTTTTCGAATTTAGCAAGAAAGTCATTTTCTTGCTGATGGTGGCTTTTTACAGTGTGGTAAATGCCCAATGCATCCCCTATACCGGGCAGATTATGACAAGCGGAAATACATACTGTATTAATGGAAACTATACAATTGCAAGTGGAGTTAATATTCCTAATGGAGCTACTCTTATTGTTCAGTCCGGGCAGTTTCAGGTCTCTGGTATTCAGGTTATGGGAGTCTTGGAAATTAGTGACGGAGCAAGTGTACGGTCTAATGGTTCCATTACAATTGGGACATTTGGTACTCAGGTAAGTTCAAAGGTAAAGTTAGGGACAAAATCATTTCTTTCACTTACGGGATCCGTTATTCAGGGAGATCCGAGTTTTGGGGGACTTTACCCCGGAACCTCTATGATTGAAATGGGGAGCTGGAGTGTTGTAGAGATATGCGGAACCTTTACTCAGCAGTCGAAAACGTATCCATCTGTTAAATATGTAGGTGTTCCTAATGCTAAGGCTTATTGTATTGCAAAGGCAGAGGTAAGTGGAGGTGGAGATGCGGCAGTAATCAGTGATGATAGTCAGATCGTAACCATTGCTATGTCGTCGGTTATTGGGCTTGGTGCCGGAGGGTCAAGTTTCTGTGGTCCTAATGCGACTTCGGCTACCTGTCCTTCTTTATGGCCAACTGGGTTGTCAAATGATAAAGACGAGTGTGGCAACGCTCCCGCGATTATTAATGAACTAGATTCATTCTGTACAAAACTAGGGGCTACCGGAACGCCTGATGGTTTTACTAAATTCGGAATTACGGTACAGCAGAAAGCAAATACGTGGCCTGAAAATATTCCTAATGGTTTTCTTGCTATGGAGGCGAAAAATAAAGGGTTCGTAATTACCAGAGTTCAGCACGTAAGCCAGACACCACAAATTGGGGATGCTATTGCTGATCCGAAAGAAGGAATGTTGTTATATGATATTCAGGATAAATGTGTGAAGCTTTATAACGGCAGCCAATGGAAATGTGTAGAAAGAAGCTGTAATGATTAACCTAAACCAATAAGATCGTATGAAAAATATAAAAAATATAAGCATAGCAGCTGCTCTTGTTATTTTTAATGTATCAATTGCCCAAGTAGCGATAGGAAAACAAGTAGTAGACGGAGCCAGTACGGTTCTGGATTTTAATAATGCATCCGGAAACACAAAAGGATTAATTCTTCCTGCTACCTCCGGACTTCCTACCGGAACTCTTGTGAATGGAACATTTGTGTTTGATGTGGCAGATAATAAGGTTAAGGTATACGAAAATGACGTTTGGAAGCCTTTGTCTGATGCGGGAAACTCATCGGCGGTAGTTGCTAATGCTTCTGCAGAGGTGGGGAAAGGTGTGATTATTGGAGCTTCATCTACTCCTGCAGATGGGGTTTTGGTATTGGAATCTACAGATAAGGCAATGATCCTTCCCCAGATTGCAACACCTCATGTCAATGTAAAAAATCCATACCCCGGAATGATGTGTTATGATACAACCAGTAAGACACTGGCTATATTTGATGGTGCAGTTTGGAATTACTGGAAATAACCCAATGTAAAATATCCCGGAAATTCCGGTTTATATAAGTTTATAATGAGTATTGAAGCAGTGGTATTTATACCGCTGCTTTTTTATGAATGAAGCTGGGGTATTACACTTTGGTTATACTAAAAAAATAAGAGATCACAACTTAGAAAGTGTAATCTCCTATGATTAAACAAATAATTAGATGCAATATCCTTGGCTTAACCAGTCTGCGGATATTGGTTCATCGTGAAGTCTTGTGTTGATATAGGCCTCTTTTTTTCAGTTTGTGTCTTTTGGGTGCTATTTGTTTAATGTATTAAAAAATTCCCACCTTCTGATTTCATTATTATTTGATTAAAATTCAAGTGGTGTAAAGGGGGTATTCTTAGAAATCATTTCCGGATTTTAAAATAGGAGTTTGATGCTGCTCCATACTATTTCCGATTTTGTATTTCTGATGCCGCAAAACTATTTAATAATGATGGATAGTGCCAAAAAACAACCTACTACATAGCTACATCATGTATGCTGCTTTGGTTTTAATTATTTGATTATTAGTTGTTTGTTTTTATTTGAAAGTGCAGTCAGTAAAGTGGTGAATGTAGGACTTAAACGATGGGATGTTGAAATTGAAATCCAGAAAAAGTTAATATAAAAGCTTATACAATCTGGGCACTTTCCTTAATGCTGTTCATTACAAAAATACTTTTTGTCTGGCCAATTCCTTCTATTTCCGATAGCTTATTGATGAAAAACTCATGGAATTCATCCATGTTGGGAGCCAGAATTTTTAGCATAAAATCAAAATCCCCACTGATGTTGTAAAACTCAACCACCTCTTTCAGCTTCCCTACTTCTTCTATAAACTTTCCAGCAGTTTTTTTATTGTGAACATTCAGGGCAATCATACAGATAACCATCATTCCCTTGTTTACTTTTTTGCGGTCTACTACAGCCGTATATTCCTTAATGATCCCCAGTTTTTCCATACGCTTAATACGCTCGTGGGTAGGAGTGGGGCTCAGGTTGATTCTTGCTGAAATGTCACGAACACTCATCTTGGCATCTTTCTGAAGAATTCGAAGAATAGAGAGATCTTTTTCGTCTGGAATATAATTTTCTGTTGCCATTTGTTCTGTTTTAGATGATTTATTTTGCTATTTCAGGTATTTTGTTCTTTTTAATAAATTGTATTTTAAATATTGTCCCAAATTTAATATAAAATTTTCACATATGTTCTGTTAATTTTAATTTTGCAGGAAATTTGAATACATGAATACAAGGAAGAATATAATATTAATTTTAGCATCAGTAGGAACTTTTGTGGAAGCTTTGGATATTGCCATTATTAATTTAACAATTCCTTCTATTCAGGAGCAGTTTAATATTGATGCAGGTACGGTACAATGGCTACAGACCCTTTATGTACTGTTTTTTGGAGGCTTTTTAATTATTGGTGGAAAGCTTTCCGATCAGATAGGAAGAAAAAAAATGTTTTTATGGGGAGCATTAATCTTTATGCTGACCTCGTTAGGAGCAGGGTTGTCTTCAAGCTTTGAAATGTTGGCCTTATTTAGAGCCTTGCAAGGATTGGGCGCTGCATTGGTAATGCCATCAGCATTGTCTATTGTAACCAATACATTCAGAGAAGAGCAGGAAAGAAACCGTGCGATAGGAGTCTTCAGTTCATTTGCGGCCATTGGGTCAGGAAGTGGTCTTTCTGTAGGAGGAATTATCAGTACTTATTTAAGCTGGCACTGGGTTTTCCTTATTAACGTACCCATCCTTTTAATCACATTGATATTATCCTACTATTACCTGCCAACCGATGAGAAAAATGAGACTGCTCAGAAAACAGATCTTATTTCAGGGATATTAATGGTAGTTGGATTATTGAGCCTCACCTATGGAACTCATGAATTGGTACATATTAAAGAACAGCCTTTTCTGGTGATTGGTTCATTGGTAGCTGCTGTATTGCTTTTAGTAATGGTGTTCTATAGATTAAAATCTGTTGCTGAGCCATTATTTGACCTGAAATTATTTAAGCATGGTTCATTGGTGGTTTCCAATGCCGTATTTTTTATGCTGGGGGCATTTTTCATCGGGTTTTTATTCCTGATTTCATTAATGCTTCAGAAAGATATGGGGTATAGTGCTGCCTCCGCAGGATTAATGCTTGTTCCTTTCAGTATTATATCCGCTTTAACGGCTAAGTTTATTTTACCTCACGTTTCAAAACGACTAAACTCATCCCAAATGGGAGTCTTCGGGTGGTCTTTTATGTTGATGGGGGGATTGTTGCTATTAATCTCAGTGTATACAGGACATCCATTGACTGTTGTTTTACTGGGAGCTGCATGTATATCAGGAGTTGGAATGACATTTTGCTTTACAGCCCTTTCAGTAATGGGAATTCAGGATGTTGAACCTTCCAGCTACGGATTAGCATCAAGTTTGAGCTCTACAAGTTACTTCCTGGGTGCAGGGATTGGGCTGTCTTTCATGACATTAATGAGTCAGGTTTTTCCTTCGGAATTTTCAGTTGGAAGCTTGAATCTCATTATTTTGATAAGTTACGCTCTTTTAGCACTCGGAATGTTATTCTATTTTATATTGAAAAGCTTAAAAGTGAAGCAGACAGAAATTGCCGTTTCATAATAAGCAGCCTTAAAATGATACAAACTATATGATGAGGAATCGATGCTTAGGTATCGGTTCCTTTTTTAGGATTAAATTATAAAATCAGGAAGCTGCAAAGAAATAAGATGTTTATTTGCCACTTAGCTTTTCTCCCTAGTCTTTTTACTATTCCTTTACTATTTTTACATCATGAAAATACAAATCATTAGCGATCTTCATCAGGAGTTTGGGCAGACGGAATTATGTTTTGATCATGCTGATGTAGTTATTTTAGCTGGTGATATTAATTTGGGAACCAAGGGTGTTGAGTGGATTAAAGCTAAAATAGCTAATAAACCCGTAATCTATGTTCTTGGAAATCACGAATACTATAAAGGTTCATATCCTAAAACATTAGACAAAATTAAAGAGGCAGCTCAGAATTCAAATATTTTTGTACTTGAAAATTCCTCTGTAGACCTTGATGGTGTTCGTTTTCATGGTGCTACCTTGTGGACCGATTTTTCCATCTTTGGGAATCCTGTAAAATACGGAATGCTTTGCCAGCCCAAAATGAATGACTATAAAAAAATCAGACGAGATCCCTCTTATTCAAAAATGAGAACACTGGATACTTTTAAGATCCATCAGTTTTCAAAAGTATGGTTAAAAGAAAGTCTTGAAAATTCAAGGGAACTTAAAAATATAGTGGTTACCCATCATGCACCTAGCATTCAATCGGTACCAGAGCATTATAAAAATGACCCACTCACTTCCGCTTATGCTTCCAATCTTGAAGAGATGATTGCTGAGTACCAGCCTCTATACTGGATTCATGGACATGTTCATACACCATGCAGGTATAGTATAGGAAATACAGAAGTTATTTGCAATCCTCACGGTTATATTGATGAAAAATACAATGGCTACGATAAAGAGTTACTCATTGAAGTGTAAATAGATAAAATAACTAAACTGTAAATTAAGATATTCACCTGCAATTTTACTTTTACCCCTTTTTTATTACCTTCGCGTACATAACCCATTTTCAGTGGCGAAAAAATCTCAAAAAGAACCCGGATTTGTTTCACAATTGGCTTTTGATGAAGTATTGGAGCAGGTAGAATTTGATCTTAGGATCAAAGAATTTGTTGTGATGGAAATTGACAGAACCAATTATATCATTAAACCCAATATGCCTTACCGGTCAGATTATTTCTGTATTTTTCTTGTACAGAAAGGGAGTGTAGGCTTTAGGCTTGATGATAAAAGCTATGAGGTTTCCAAAGGTGATTTTGTTTTTTGCCCGATGGCTGAAACCTTTTGGGTGGAAAATATTGCAGATGATTATGATGCTAAATATATCTTCTTTTCAGTGGACTTTATTTCCCAGGCAGGGTTTAATTATAAATCCAATAATGTCCTGAAAAGCCTGTCATCAGATCCTACCCATATTATCAGGAATGAACCCGAACTGTATAGAAAGCTTGATTTTCATCTTGATGAATTGAAGGTTCTAA
Organism: Chryseobacterium sp. SIMBA_028; assembly: GCF_046535285.1. Classification (NCBI taxonomy): domain Bacteria; kingdom Pseudomonadati; phylum Bacteroidota; class Flavobacteriia; order Flavobacteriales; family Weeksellaceae; genus Chryseobacterium; species Chryseobacterium sp. SIMBA_028. Next base: position 12,433 of record NZ_JAWRWZ010000014.1, read on the forward strand.
ATAACAAGGAAAAGGATAACTATTACTTTAATGAGATGATCTGGCATCACTTCTCTCTGGTTATTTATGAAATAGACAATTACTTTAAGAAGATTGAAAAGCCGCATATCGTTACCCATCGGGAAGATGAGCTTACTACAAGTTTCTTTAAGCTGGTTCAGGTACACTTCAAGGAAGAACATAATGTACAGTTCTATGCTGACAGGTTGTTTATCAGCCGAAAGTATCTTACCAAAGTCATTAATAAAACAATGCTTAAAAGTCCCCGTGATATTATTCATCAGGTGTTGGCTGTAGAAGCCAGGTTATTGCTTAGGAATCCCAATCTCAACGTCAATGAAGTTGCTGCACAGCTTAAGTTCTCAGATCAGGCATCTTTCAGCAAGTTTTTTAAAAAGCATACCGGAAGATCCCCTCTAGAATACAGAAAAGATGATTTGTATTGAAAATGAGAAGGTTGTGTTTTAGACGTCTTTTTGATAAAATTTCCGCTTAATTTTGATTTAAAATATGAAAATATCTTATTCATTTTGTCTATAAGTGATATTTCTCATGTTTTTAAAAATAAGGAGTCTTTTTGACAAAACAAGGGGTTTTTTGAATAATTCTATTGAATTTTTTTCGTTCGAATTTTGTGCGGAAATTTAAAAGGACTATTGTTATGCAAAGATTTTTTATTCAGAAATCAACCATATTTTTCCTCTCGCTCATCGTCTTGGCGGGATGTGGGAAAAACAACCAAAACCAATCTTATCAACAGCAGGCACCGGAACTTCCTGTAGAAATAGTAAAACAGGGAGACGCTTCTGTTTCCAGAGAATATGCCGCATCTGTTGAAGGGATCTCCAATGTGGAAATAAGACCTCAGGTAACCGGATATCTAAGCAAAATTTTTGTGGATGAAGGTGATTATGTAAGAGCTGGGCAGCCACTGTTTAAAATTGAAGACCAGATATTCGGGGAACAGTTGAAAAGCGCTCAGGCAGCCTTGATTACCGCACAGGCTAATCTTTCGACTTCTAAAATTGATTTAGACAGAAAAAAAGAACTCTTTAGAAATAAAATGGTTTCCGATATTCAGGTAAAAGAGGCTGAGGCAGCATATAATGCAGCAAGAGGAGCCGTAAGCCAGTCATCATCTGCCATTGAATCTGCGAGGATTAATCTTAATTTCTCAACAATTAAAGCTCCGGTAAGCGGATTTATCGGAAGATTTAATTATCGTTTGGGAAGCTTGATGACTCCCGGGAATCAGGAGGCGATTACTTTACTGTCAGATATTCATCAGGTGTATACCTATTTCAGCTTAAGTGAAAACGACTTTAATAATTTTCAGAAGCAATATGTAGGAAGCAGTATTGATGAGGTGATTAAAAATACACCCGCAGTATCCCTATTGCTTTCCGGAGGTGAAAAATATGCTGAAACAGGAAGAATTGATGCCGTGGAAGGGCAGTTCAATAAAACGACGGGTTCCATTACCCTAAGAGCAAAATTCAATAATCCGAACAATCTTTTGAGAAGTGGAAATACAGGGAAAATCCTACTGGATCAGTTCTACAGCAATGTTGTTCTTCTTCCGATTGCTTCTACCAGAACCATTCAGGATAAGGTTTTTGTATTCACCATCAAAGATGGAAAAGCAGCAATGCTACCTGTAGAAGTTAATGGAAAGTCAGGAGATAACTTCATCGTATCCAAGGGGCTTAAGGCTGGTGATCAATACATTGTTTCCGGTTTCGACAGATTACAGCCGGGTACACCTGTAGTGGCACAAAAGAAAAATGCTCAACAGAAAAAATCGTAAGAAGAAATCATGTTAAAGAAAATTATAAAAAGACCCGTACTGGCAACGGTTATTTCCGTGTTGCTGGTTATTCTCGGGATTGTCGGCATGGTCAGCCTGCCGATTACAAAATTTCCGGACATTGCACCACCTACCGTTATGGTAACCGCTGCGTATCCGGGTGCCAATGCGGAAACAATTGCAAGATCTGTGGCTCCGCCATTGGAAAACGCCATTAATGGAGTGGAAAATATGGATTATATTACTTCTACAGCAAGTAATGATGGTACATTAAGCATCACCGTGATCTTTAAGCTGGGAACAGATCCCGATCAGGCAGCCATTAATGTTCAGAACAGGGTGGCACAGGTGACTAATCAGCTTCCAGCTGAAGTTATTCAGGCGGGGATTACCACGGTGAAGAGACAAAACAGTATGATTGCAATGGTTTCTCTGACCAGTAAAGATGGTTCAATGAATGATCTTTTCCTTGAAAACTATGCAAAGATCAATATTGTACCGGAGCTGAAAAGGGTGAAAGGAGTAGGAGATGCCATGGTTTACGGAAACAAAGACTATTCAATGCGTATATGGCTGGATCCCAATAAACTGACTTCCTATAATCTTACGCCATCCGATGTTTCTCGTGCAATTCAGACCCAAAACCTTGAAGCGGCACCCGGAAGATTAGGAGAGAGAAGTAAGGAGGTGATGGAATACGTTCTTCGATACAAAGGAAAATTTACCGAACCTGAACAGTATGAAAATATTACCATTAAAGCACTGAGTGATGGTTCTGTTTTAAAATTAAAGGATGTTGCCAAGGTAGAATTTGGAGCTTACAGTTATACGGTTTCTTCCAATTTCAATAAGAAAGCTTCAGTAACGATGGCGATCTTCCAGATGGCAGGGTCAAACGCTAATGAAGTGCAGGTCGCTCTTCAGGAAAGAATGAAAGAGCTTGAAAAATCATTTCCGGAAGGAATGAGCTATGAAATTCCGTATGCAACGAAAGAAGCATTGGATCAATCCATAGAGCAGGTAATTCATACCTTGATAGAAGCATTTATTCTTGTATTCATTGTAGTGTATATTTTCCTTCAGGATTTCCGTTCAACATTAATTCCGGCGATTGCGGTTCCCGTATCTATTGTAGGAACATTCTTCTTTATGAAAGTTTTCGGATTCTCGATCAATATTTTGACATTGTTTGCATTGGTCCTGGCCATTGGTATTGTGGTAGATGATGCCATTGTAGTGGTAGAAGCAGTTCATGCCAAGATGGAGCACAAGAAACTGAATGCAAGGGCTGCAACCATGTCTGCCATGAGTGAGATTACAGGAGCTATTGTTTCCATTACTTTGATTATGTCTGCAGTATTCGTGCCGGTAGCCTTTATGAGTGGCTCTACGGGATTGTTCTATCAACAGTTTGCGTTAACATTGGCAATTGCCATTGTGATTTCAGCCATCAATGCATTGACACTAAGCCCTGCTTTGTGTGCCTTGTTCTTAAAGCAAAACCACGGTGATACTCATGAAAAGATGAACTTTAAGGATCGTTTCTTTGCCGGATTCAATGCGAGCTTCAATAAGTTGACGTTCCGTTACGGGAAAGCAGTACTGTTCCTTTTAAAGAAAAAATGGATTGCATTGGCTATAATTGTAGCTTTCGGAGGATTGTTTGCATGGATGTCTATGACAACCCCAAAAGGATTTATTCCAGATGAGGATCAGAGCTTTATTATTGTTACAGCAAACCTTGCTCCCGGAGCATCCAAGGATAGAACTTCAAAAGTGGTTTCTGATACAGAAGATCTTTTGATGAAAAATCCCGCAGTGGATAAAGTAATTTCGGTAGACGGACTGAACTTATTCAGTGGTTCTATGTCATCTTCAGCAGCTTCTATTTTCGTTAAACTTAAAAAATCAGGAGCCAGAGGAGCCGTTAACAATATTAATGACATTATCGGACAAACGCAGGGAATGCTTTCTCAGGATAAAAGAGCAAACTTCCTGGTCATCAATACGCCAACAGTGGATGGTTTCGGAAATACCAGCGGTATGGAGCTTGTGCTTCAGGATCGTACCAACGGTGAACTTCAGAACCTTGGGAATATTTCCTACGGAATGATGGGAGCATTGATGCAGAGACCCGAAGTGGCAGTGGCTTTTACCACTTTCGATGTTACCTATCCTCAGTTCGAAGTGCTGGTAGATGAAGTAAAATCTGCACAGCTTGGAGTCAATGTTTCTGATGTTTTGGGAGTAATGCAAGGGTATTACGGAAGTATTCAGGCTTCGGATTTCAACAGATTCGGGAAATACTACAGAGTATTGGTACAGTCTACTCCGGAAACAAGACAGGATAAGGAATCCCTGAACGGAATTTTCGTTAAGAATAATTTAGGTCAGATGGTGCCTGTCAACACCTTGGTAAGCTTAAAGCAGGTAACAGGAGCCGAAGTGGTAGACCGTTTCAACCTTTTCAACTCATCTAACTTAACGGTAATGGCTGCTCCCGGTTATAGTACAGGTCAGGCTATGGCAGCAGTTGAAGAAGTAAGCAAGCAGGTACTTCCTCCGGGATATACTTACGATTATAAAGGAATGAGCCGTGAAGAAGCAGGTTCCAGCTCACAGTCGGTAATGATTTTCGGATTGTGTATCGTATTCGTATTCTTCCTTTTATCAGCTCAGTATGAAAGTTATATTCTTCCATTCGCTGTATTGATTGCTATTCCGGTAGGGTTATCAGGGGTGTTTGTAGGGATTACTTTCGCAGAGCTATCCAATAACATCTACGTTCAGATAGCCTTGGTCATGTTGATCGGACTTTTGGCGAAGAACGGTATTTTGATCGTAGAATTTGCGATTCAGAGACGTAGAGCAGGAAAAAGCCTTATTGCTTCTGCAGTTGAGGGTGCCAAAGCCCGTCTGCGTCCTATCCTTATGACATCTCTGGCGTTTATTACCGGATTATTACCGTTACTATTTGTAGTAGGTCCGTCCGCTATGGGTAATCACTCCATTGGATATGCTGCCATTTCAGGGATGCTTTTTGGAACCCTATTGGGGATTTTTGTTGTTCCGGTTCTTTTCGTAGTATTCCAGGCTTTGCATGAAAAAATAAATGGTAGAGTAGTAACAGATGCGGACTGGGAATATTAATTCAAATGATTTTAAAAATGAAAATTAAAAATATAGCATATATCGCATTCATTTCAGGGACGGTCATTTCCTGCAAAGTTCAGAAGTATGAACAACCTGATGTGAAGATGCCTGAAGCTTTTAGAAGCGACAGTGTTGTTGTAGAGCAAAACGAAAATATAGCCAAGATCAGTTACAAGGATTTTTTCAAGGATCCGGTTTTGGTTGGTTTGATTGATAAGGCGATGGTACAGAATAATGATCTGCAGGTGGCGTTAAAGCAGATCGAATTTGCCTCATTGGCCTATACTCAAAGCAAGTGGGGAAATGTACCTACCATCAATGCTTCTGCAAACGGAAATATCAACCGTCCTTCGGATAATAGTATGAACGGGATGATGGCAGGACAATTTATGGGTAAAAGGTATATGGAAGATTATACCGCAGCACTCAATTTTTCATGGGAAGCAGATATCTGGGGGAAAATTAAAGGAAGAAAGGAACAGGCATTAGCTGAATATCTTAAAACCCAGGAAGCTGCAAAAGCGGTAAAAACACAAGTGGTAGCAGCTGTGGTACAGGGGTATTATAACCTGTTGATGCTGGATACTCAATTAGAAATTACAAAATCTAACCTAACCTATGCTGATAATACATTGAAATTTTTGGTGAAACAGCAGGAACTGGGGTTAACAAATGCCTTAGCGGTACAACAACAGGAAATTGTAAAAGATCAGATCCTAAAATCTATTCCCGCGATTGAAAGCTCTGTTGCAACACAGGAAAATGCTTTGAGTCTGCTGACCGGATCTATGCCTGGTAAGATTGAAAGGAGTGCCAGCCTGAATACCGTTCAGTCTCCGGACCATATTTCAGCAGGGGTTCCTTTAGAATTGCTAAGCTACAGACCGGATGTGAAAACTGCAGAGCTTGAGGTAAGAAAAAGTGCAGCCGCCATTCATGTTGCAAAAGTGAATATGTATCCGTCATTGAATATTACGGCTCAGGGTGGGGTGAATGCATTTCAGATTAGTAAATGGTTTAGCGTTCCCGGTTCTCTTTTCGGAATGGTGGCCGGAGCAATTGCCCAACCTATATTAAATGGAAAACAGCTGAAGACTCAGTACGAGCAATCCAAGGTAATGGCTGATCAGGCTGAAATAGGCTTTAAGCAGTCTGTCTTAAAAGCTGTAGGAGAAGTTTCCGATGCTTTAGTGCAAATTCAAAAGCTGGAAGAACAGCAGAAAATTGCTGAAGGATTGGTTGTAAAGTCTAATGATGCTGTAAAGAAAGCTGATTTGTTATTCAAGTACAACTCAGCGACATACGTGGAGGTGATCATGGCTCAAAGCAATAAGCTTCAGATTGAATTGGAACTGGCTTCTTTGAAAGCTCAGCGATTGAATGCCATAACAGCTCTTTATCGTTCTGTAGGGGGCGGATGGCAATAAAGTAAAATTAAACCTGCTTCGTCTGTAAGGATGCAGCAGGTTTTTAATCCATAATCATTATGAAGAATACAAATATACAAGAGGGGATCATTTTAATTCCGGACTTCAGCGGATTTACCGAGTTTGTGTTCAATACAAAATTGTATACAGGAGAATATATTGTAAGACAACTACTTTCTACGCTGATCGACATGAATGATCAGTATTTTGAAATCTCAGAAATTGAAGGAGATGCTATTTTATTTTATCGCTACGATGAAAATCCATCGTTCCAGAGTATTTCAAAGATGCTTTTGAAAATGAGAAATGCATTCAACAAAAAAATAAAGGAACTGAGTAAAAGCTTAAGTACAACAATAGATTTGTCTCTGAAATTTATTGTTCATTATGGTGCATTTTCACAGTATAATATTGGGAATTTCAGAAAATTATATGGGAAACCAATTGTGGAAGCTCATCAGCTTTTGAAAAATGGTTGGGCAGAACAGCCGTCCTATGCATTATTCAGTAATTCCTTTTTGGAAAGCAGCAAAAGTCAGGAGCCTGATTTTAATAAAGATAAGCTTCATTTGCCGGAAGTAGGTATTATCCAATATTTTGAAAGTTTAAACTAGCATATTTTTTAATTTTTAATCCTTGTAAATTTGCTATTGCTAGCGGCCCGGGTGAGATCCGGGCTTTTTTATGGGTAAAATGAAAAGAAATATGTTAAAGTTTGACCAATGAAAATTATTGTTCTTATTGATTTTTTGTCTATGTTTTTGATATAGCAGTGTTTGGTTGTTTATTTTATCTTAATAATTGTTATTTCTTTGATTTATTCCTAAATATAAAATTTGTAAATTGTTAAAGATTAGATATTTATTTCAATTTTTTGCATTTTTCGATGTAACAAATGTGAGGGTATAGTGGTCTTATAGATAAACTAAAATCTCTCATGAAAGTAATATTATTTCCTATCGCAGTATTAACGGGTTCTCTGGCATTGGCTCAAACTCAGGCTGTGAAGGATACAGTAAAGGCTGAGGCAAAAGAAATAGAAGCTGTTACGCTGGTTGCCAGAAAACCTACGGTAGAGTCTAAAGTAGACCGAACTGTCTTTAATGTGGCCAACAGTGCCATTGTAGCCGGAAATACAACATGGGATGTCCTGAGAATGACTCCTCTGGTAAGCATTGATAACAGCGATGCTATAAAGGCGGAAGGACAGTCGGTAACGGTGTATATTAATGACAGAAAATCAGTTTTTACAGGAAAAGAACTAAAGGAATATCTTAAAACTATTCCCGCAGATAATCTATTGAAGATTGAAGTGATCACTAGCCCGTCTTCACGATATGAAGCTACTGGTTCCGTTATTAATATTGTTTTGAAGAAACGTGATGATGAAGGACTAAAAGGAAGTATTTCACTAAGTAACAGGCAAAGTACGAAAAATACACAGTATTCTAACTTTAACCTGAATTATCATAAGAAGAAATTTACTCAGACTCTGATTGGAAGTTATGCCCATAACAATTACGTACAAAAAGGCTCCAGTAACCTTGTGTTTTATGCAGACAATACTTTGAACAGAGATTTAAGCTATGAAACCATTTCAAAAAGTGAAACCCCATCACTTTCCTCAACTTCTGAATTTGCATTGAATGATAAAAATAATATAGGGCTTGTTCTTGAATATAATCAGAGCAGAAACTTGTCATGGTCCAATACTGACGGAAGAGAGTATGATTATGATAAAAAAGACTTTGTAAATTATCATCAGGATCAAACGGCTAACGGTTTTTATCGTAACCTGGGTACCAATGCTTTTTATAAGTATTATGATAAGGAGAAAAACAGAATTCTGGATGTAAATCTGGGGACCAATTATTCCGGAAATGATAATAATGATCTCATCAATAAAACAATAATGAACGATCCTAAGGTTAAAGAAATAGGATCCATAAACAATGCCCAGATGCGTAATTATTACCTGAAAGTGGATTATACCCAACCTTTAGGGAAATCTTGGGGAACTTTTGAAGTAGGAGCAAAAACAGAATTCAACAACCATGTTATTCCTAATAACCTTTATGGATACAGTCTTGGAACTTCTGAGTATGCAGGGCTTTCTACAGGGGACAAGTTCCATTATGAAGATAATATCACTTCTGTATATGCTAATTATAGTAAAACATTTTTCAAGAAGTTGGAAACCAGAATTGGACTTCGATATGAATATATTGATTTTAAGACAAGACAAGATGTAGCAGGAACTGAAAGAAAAGATCGCTATGGCACTTTTCTTCCTAATTTATTGCTGAAATACAGCTTCTCAGATAAATATGATTTGAGTCTTACTTACGACCGCAAAATCTGGAGACCCTGGTATTCGGAATTCAATCCTTTTTTAACACCATCCATTGACGGGACGTATTCCAGAGGAAATATGGACTTGAATCCTAACCCTAATGACAGGCTTTACCTGAAGTTTGGAATCCTGAAAAAGTATTTTATTTCTGCAAGATATATGTATACCAATCAGGATTACTGGACCACTTATGCCAGTGAAGGCGTAAGAAATGTGTCTTATCCCGGAAACTTCAATGGAAGAGTTGAGAAATATTACATTTTTGCTAATACCAATCAGAATTTTCTTAAAAATAAGCTGAATCTAAATGTCGGATTTGGATGGTATTATATCGATAATCATGATTTCAATTTGAAGAATGATATTGATGGAAAAGCTTATATTAATTATTGGGGTGGTTCTGCCAACCTTTCTTATACCAACCTTTTCAATAAGAACATCAATCTGAGCGCGTGGATGGAAATTTCCAATCAAAACAATGGAAATACCCAGGCTAATAACACCAACGTATTCCATAATATCTCCATCACTAAAATATTTCCTAAAACGCAAATGGAGGCCAGTATACAGTTGATGAATATTTTCAAACGACCTTATTCTGATGATATCACTTACAATCAGGGAGGGACAGTAAGAAGATATGAATTATGGGACTGGTACGGAGTGAATATTACCTTTGTAAAGCGTTTCGGAAACCAGAAAGTAAAAGAAAACACCAAAACAGATGTAGAGAAAAATGCTGGGGGAGCGAAATAGAATAAATATTAGATAAATTAAATATAAAAGCAGGTTTCAATCTGAAACCTGCTTTACAAACATTTCTACAAATTAATTTCCGTCTTCATTCTATCCACTTCTTGTTTAGATTATTTCAACGTAAACTTCACTTTTGTTTTAATGGCATCTGAAGAATTTCCGATTAATGCCTCAAAATCTCCAGATTCTGCAACCCAATCGTGTTTACCGGCATCAAAATAACTTAATGCGGTCTTATCAATTGTAAAAGTCACTTCCTTTTGTTCACCCGGGTTTAAATATACTTTTTCGAAACCTTTTAATTCCTTTGCAGGACGGGGAACGGATGATTTTAGATCGCTGATGTATAGTTGAGCAACTTCAGCACCGGCTTTCTTTCCTGTATTTTTAACCGTCACTGTGAAGGTGATGGTATCATTTTGTGACAATGTTGTTTTATTCGCTTTTGCTTTACCAAATTCAAAGGTTGTATAGCTCAATCCGTGCCCGAAGCTGAAAAGCGGTTTAATGTTTTTGGTATCATGCCAACGGTATCCTACAAAAACACCTTCATTATAAGTAATATTGATGGGGTTTTTCTGATCTTTTCCTTTTCCGGCAGCCAATTCTTCTTTATTTCCAGGATATTCTCCAAGTTGATGCGCAGAGTTGTCTTCAAGTTTTACCGGAAATGTAAACGGAAGCTTTCCTGATGGATTGGCATCTCCTGCTAAAATAGAAGCGATGGAATTTCCTGCTTCAGAACCAAGGTACCACGATTGTAAAACAGTGGGAACTTCTTTGATCCAAGGCATGGCTACCGCATTTCCTGAGACTAAAACTACCGCAAGGTTCTTATTTGCTTTTGCAAGAGCTGCAATAACGTTGTCCTGATTGTAAGGTAGCCCATAGCTTTTTCTGTCATTCCCTTCGCTGTCCTGAAAGTCTGCCTTATTTAATCCTCCAACAAAAATTACATAGTCAGATTTTTTTGCTAACTCTACAGCTTCGTTCAGTAGCTCAGTTTCAGAACGGGTATCTTTTAGATCCTGTCCGGATTTTACCCCATTATATTCTCCGCCAATATCTCCTACATAACCTCTTGCATATTGTACATCATTTTGCTTTCCGAATCTGGACTTAATCCCGTCTAAAGGAAGCGTTTCATATTTTACCTTTAATGATGATGAACCACCACCTACAGTCATTATTTTAATGGCATTTTCTCCAATAACGGCAATTTTTTTAGCCTTGTTGAGGTCTATAGGAAGTACATTTCCTTGATTTTTAAGCAAAACAATTCCTTCTTCTCCAATTTCCTTTGCTACTGCCTTATGTTCTTCAGAAGCAACATTTCCGAAAGGTTTGTTTCTGTTCATTGTGGTTTTGTAGGCAAGACGGAGTAGTCGGGTTACTTTATCATCCAGCTCAGTAGTTCCTACTTTTCCTGCTTTAATTAAATCGAGATAGGGTTTTGCCAGATAATAATTATCGTAGGCATTTTTTGTTCCGGCAGAAAGACCGTTTGTCCAGCTTCCGAATTCAAGATCCAGTCCGTTATGAATGGCTTGTTCTGTATTGTTTACAGCACCCCAGTCAGAAACTACTACTCCTTTATAATTCCATTCTTTTTTTAAGATATCATTCAAAAGATATTGGTTCTGGCTGGCATATTGCCCTTTATAAAGATCATAGGCTCCCATGATCGTCCAGGAATCCCCCTCAGTTACAGCTGCTTTGAAAGGCGGAAGATAAATTTCATAAAGCGTTCTGTCATCCACATTTACATTGCTGGTATGGCGGAACATTTCCTGATTATTTAATGCAAAATGCTTTACAGATGTTGCTACCCCGTTAGATTGTACCCCTTTGATGTAAGGAACTACCATTTTTGAGGTTAAATAAGGATCCTCACCCATGTATTCAAAGTTTCTTCCGTTTAAAGGAGTTCTGTAGATGTTAACTCCAGGTCCTAAAAGAATGTCTTTTTTTCTATAACGGGCTTCTTCTCCTAATGCCTTACCATAGTTCCATGACATGTTCTTATTCCATGTAGCAGATAGAGCGGTTAGGGCAGGGTAGGCGATAATAGAGTCATTGGTCCATCCTGCTTGGTCCCATTCGTCCCACATTACTTCAGGGCGTACCCCATGAGGTCCGTCTGTAGTCCAGAATTCAGGAATTCCTAATCTTGGTACCCCTGGTGAACTGAACTTTGATTGTGCATGAAGCATAGCCACTTTTTCTTCCAGCGTCATTCTGGAAAGGGCATCTTGGATACGTTGTTCTACCGGTTTAGATTCATCTAAATAAACGGGTAAAGTAGTGTTCTGGGCCATATAAGAAACAGAAATAAAGGTGAATAAACTTACAATGGCGGTTTTCTTTAACATATTGCCTTTTTATTGGATTAAAGCAAAAATAAAGAAAATTTTTATATTATCTCAAATTGAGAAAATAAATTTTTTACCATAAAAAAACTGCCTACAGATTTGTTGACAGTTTGCTTTTATTAAAAGTGAAGAAATAAGAGGAGTGAATTTAGATTCAGCAGAATGTACAAAGTATGATATACAGAGGCGAAATTTGAAATGATCAACTTAAAAAATCACCATTACTTTTCAATATTCAAGTTTTTTATTCTAAAACTCTAAAACTCTAAAACTCTAAAACTCTAAAACTCTCAGACCCTCAAACTTTAATTCCATCCTTTTACGGCGCCTCCTTTAAAAATTTCTTTAGCTTTCTTTTCTACTTCATCAGACTGAAAGGCTTTTACAAAGGTTTTTACTTTTTGGCTGTTTTTATTATCCTGTCTTGTTACAATGAGATTTACATAGGGAGAATCTTTATCCTCTTTAAAGATTCCCTCCTTTTCAGAATCCAGACCGGCTTGGGCTGCGAAATTGTTATTGATAATACCCACTACAACATCTCTGTCCTCCAAAACTCTTGGAATTTGTGCGCCTTCAATTTCCATGATTTTCAATTGCTTTGGATTTTCTGTAATATCAGTAACCTTTGGAAGCAATCCGATGCCGTTTTTTAATTTCAGTAAACCATTTTTCTGCAATAGAAGTAGTGAACGTCCGCCATTGGTAGGATCGTTGGGAATAACAATGGTACTTTCATTCTGCAATTGGCTGATATTTTGAATTTTTTTGGAATAGGCAACAATAGGATAAACAAATGTATTGCCTACAACAGCAAGATGATATCCTCTTTGCTTGGACTGCTCAGTCAAATAGGGAAGATGTTGGAAGGCATTGGCATCAATATCACCATTGGTTAAGGCTTCATTGGGAACTACATAATCATTGAAAGGAATAAGTTCCACTTCAAGGTTATACTTTTCCTTGGCCACTTTTTTAGCAACTTCAGCCACTTCCTGCTCCGGTCCGTAGGTAATTCCCACTCTAATAAAGTTGGGGTCATCCTTTTTCCCCGAACAGGCACTAAAAAGAAACGCTCCAGCTGCTAATAATCCTATGATTTTTATTTTTTTCATTCTGATTTTTTATTTTAAAGGTAAAAGTGCTAAAAGTAAATTGGTAAATGAGTAGAATTTATTTTATTTACATTCAGGATCTCAAAATTCTTCTCACAAGAATTCTTAAACTCTAATACTCTCCGACACTCAAACTTATCTATGGTCAAACTTTTTAGATAATCTGTCTCCCATAAACTGGATGATAAATACCAAAAGAACAAGTAATATCAAGACCGTGTTCATTATCACAATGTCATAACCAATATAACCGTACTGATATCCTACCTGTCCCAATCCGCCGGCTCCTACAGCCCCACCCATTGCAGAATAGCCTACCAATGTAATTAAAGTGATGGTGGCATTATTAATTAATGATGGAAGCGCTTCCGGCAGCAATACCTTTTTGATAATCTGAAATGGTGAAGCACCCAAGGCTCTGGCTGTTTCTATCAGGCCATGAGGAACCTCAATAAGGCTGTTTTCTACCAATCTTGCAATAAAAGGAGCCGCTCCCACACTTAATGGAACCAATGCCGCATTTACCCCAATGGAAGTTCCTGCCAAAATCCTTGTAAAAGGAATCATCCATACGATTAAGATAATGAATGGAATGGCACGAAAAATATTAACCAAAATGGATAAAGCCCTGTGATAGGCTACATTTTCCAGCAGTTGTCCTTTTCTTGTTAGAAACAACAGAATTCCCACCGGAAGACCTAAAACAAAACCAAAAAAACCGGACACAAATGTCATATAAACCGTTTCCCAGGTTCCTTTTGCCAAAAGGGCAATTACCGTATCACTAAGCATATCCTTTTACTGTATTTTGAATTTTATTTTGATTAAAATAATAGATGGCTTGCTGGTTTTTCTCAGCTTCTCCCTGAAGTTGCAGCAATAGTTTTCCAAAATTGGAGTTTCCAAAATATTCTACATCCGCTTTCAAAAGTTTGTAAGGGATTTTGTATTCATTATATAAGGTTGAAAGAAGTTGTTCAACACTTATGTTTTCGTTAAGTTCTATTTCGACCAGCGGAAATAAACCATCCTTTGGCTCTTTCTGCAGTCTGTTACTGAGTTCCTGTGGCAGGGTCATGATGTCTGAATTTATAAATTGTTGGATCACCGGATTTTTTCTATCCGAAATGATCTCACTTAAAGTTCCTTTTGCTAATAATTTTCCTTGGTCTATAACGGCAACGTGATTACAAACAGCCTTTATAACATCCATTTCATGGGTAATCAGAAGGATGGTAATGCCCAGCCTTTTATTAATATCCCTTAACAATTGTAAAATAGATTGTGTAGTCACCGGGTCAAGTGCACTCGTTGCTTCGTCGCAGAGTAAAAGGTGAGGATCGTTGGCTAATGCTCTTGCAATCGCTACTCTTTGCTTTTGACCTCCCGAAAGGCTTCTGGGATAATCATGAGCCTTATCTTCAAGACCTACGATTTTCAGTAATTCATTAACCTTTTTATTAATTTGATCCTTGCTGAGACGATCCAGTTCCAAAGGAAGGGCTACATTATCAAAAACAGTTCTTGAAGAAAGAAGATTAAAGTGCTGGAAGATCATTCCTATTTTTTTACGTTCCTCAGCCAATTGTTTGGAACTTAATTGGGTAAAGTCTCTTCCATTAATAATTACCTGTCCTTCATCTGGTCTTTCCAATAAGTTTACGGTACGGATCAGGGTACTTTTTCCTGCACCGGAAAACCCGATAATTCCTACGATATCTCCCTTATCTATAGTAAGACTCACCTGATCCAGTGCCTTGAAGGACTGTTTTTTCTGGTGGAATGTTTTTGATATGTTTCTGATTTCTATCATTCTGATGTTTATCTTTTTAAATAGGCTGATATCGCTTGCCTGCTCTGTTAAATAATCTTTTAACTCTTCTGATTTTGACCTTTGACCGTTTTGAAAGTTTGAAATACTTAGTGACATTAGTCAGAAGTACTCCCAGCAATATGACTGCCAAACCATAGAACTGGCCGCCATTTATGCTCTGGTTGGTCACAATCCATCCAGCAATAACTGTAACAATAGGGTTAATGTAGGTATGGGTGCTTACCAAGGCAGCGGGCTTCACGGACAAGAGCCAAATGTACGACAAATAAGCGACTATAGATCCAAAGAAGATCAAAAACAGAACACCCGACCATGCCGATAATGGGATTGCAGAGACCGAAAAACCAGCCCATTCCTTTCTAAATAAGGCAATAAGAAAAGATGCTGCTCCTGCTACAATAAGTTGTTGTGCAATATTCATAAATGTAGATTGTGAAGCAGGATTTTTCTTAGAATATAAAGATCCTAAAACCCATGCAATAGAACTGAGTGCCAATACCACAAACGCTGTGATACGAATTGGACCGTTGGCTACGGCATGTGCTGCACTTGAATTCACACTTCCTTTTAAGAATAGAATTAGCCCTACAAATCCAATAGCCAGTCCAATCGGAATGAACTTATCTGAAAAATAATATTTCCAGTTTTTTCTGTCGATGGCAATAAACCAAAACGGACCTGTTGCTATAGAAATAGCCGCCTCCGAAGCGGTGACATATTGCTCACCCCAAGCCACAAGGCCTGTTCCTCCGGTAAGGATAAGGACCCCGGTGATTGCGTTTTTCTTCCAGTTAATGAGCGAGTTTGGCCTTTCTCCTTTGGATAGGAGATACCCCATCATCAAAATTCCTGCTACCAGAAATCTCAGCCCCGAAAGAATAAATGGCGGAAAACCTTTTAAGCCAAATGAAATAGCTAAAAACGTAATTCCCCATATTACATAGATGTTTGTAAATGCCAGTGGTATCAGCCATCTGTTTTTAGAATTGCTCATTTTGTAATTTTTTAATGTGTAAATTGTTGAAATGAAAAAGGCCCTACACGTGGTAGAGCCTTTAAAAATATGTCATATAAAAGTAAGGTCATCCACGAAGTTCTTTATGTATAGGCATACAAGTACACATCATCATTATTTTGATGGTATGTTTCTTTATTGTATTATTCTTAGTATTTGGTTTCATTTTTTTTGTTTTCCCTAAATTCTGTTGCAAATATAAAACATATATTTTTATTAGTCTATTAAAATTATAGACTTTTTATTATTTTTTTTATTTAATAGGTTTAATTATCAGTATTTCAATTATTTATATGCGTTTTAATTTTTATTAATATTCAAAAAATTAGCTTAGAATTAAATTTAATACAATATTTTTATGATGATTAAATTTAAATATTGAGGTTTTTATACAAAACAGATTGCAATTATTAATGAAATAAGTGCCATAAAACTCCTGTATTATGTGAAATGCGATTGTAAGTCTTCAAATTGTAGGTCCTCATCCTACCACGAAGTTTGCAGAGTCAAAAAAAATCCCGATTTTTGCAGTCTTTCAATAATCCCGAGTTCATGAAATTATGTATTGCCGAAAAACCCAGTGTTGCCAGAGATATCGCTAAAGTATTAGGGGCTACCACATCCAAGCAGGGCTATATGGAGGGAAACGGATACTGTGTGACATGGACATTTGGACATCTCTGTACCCTTAAAGAACCTCATGACTATGGTCCCCAGTACAAATCCTGGAACCTGTTTTTGCTTCCTATTATTCCCAGCAGCTTTGGAATAAAGCTGATCCCGAATAAAGGTGTTGAAAATCAGTTTAAAGTGATTGAAAGGCTAGTCGAAGAATGTGATGAGGTCATCAACTGCGGGGATGCCGGGCAGGAGGGAGAGCTTATCCAGCGTTGGGTTTTGCAAAAGGCAAAATGCAATAAGCCTATTCAGCGCCTATGGATTTCCTCATTAACGGAAGAGGCGATCAAAGAAGGTTTTGCAAGTTTAAAGCCTGCAGAAGATTATAAGAACCTTTATCTGGCAGGAAATGCAAGAGCAATAGGAGATTGGCTATTGGGAATTAATGCAACAAGGCTTTTTACAAAGAAATTTGGAGGAAATAAAGCCGTTCTTTCCATTGGAAGGGTACAAACCCCAACCTTGGCAATGTTGGTGCAGCGTCAGAAAGAAATTGATGCCTTTACCACAGAAGAATATTGGGAACTTAAAACGAAATACCGTGACGTTATTTTCAATGCTGCTATTGACAGGCTGAAAACATTGGAACGGGCAGAAAAAGGACTGGAATATCTTAAAGAAAATATTTTTGAGATTGTTTCCTTTGAAATTAAAGAAGGAAAAGAGAAAAATCCTAGACTTTTTGACTTAACGGGACTTCAGGTAGAGGCCAACAAAAAATACGGATATTCGGCAGAAAACACGTTGAATTATATCCAAAGTCTTTACGAAAAAAAGCACGTAACCTATCCACGTGTTGATACCACTTACTTATCAGAAAGCCTTTATCCGAAGATTGAGGGGATTCTTAGAAAAATGAATTTCTATCAGGACCTGATTTCTCCATTACTGGCAGCACCAATTCCTAAATCAAAAGCAGTTTTTGATGATGCAAAAGTGACCGATCACCATGCTATTATCCCAACAGAAGTTCCACCCTCTCAAAACCTGAGCAGAGAAGAAAAACTGATCTACGATTTGATTGCTAAGCGTTTTATTTCTGTGTTTTATCCGGAATGTAAGATTTCCAATACATTGGTAGAAGCCAAGGTAGGAATCATTCCTTTTAAAACAAGCGGTAAGCAGATCCTGGAACCGGGATGGAGAGCCGTTTATGCGAAAGAACCTAAAGAAGAGCCTACCGATAAGGAAAAAGATAAAGAAGAAGAACAGACTATTCCTGAATTCATTGTAGGGGAGTCAGGACCACACGATCCGATGATTCACCAGGGAAAAACTTCACCACCAAAGCCTTATACGGAAGCAACACTGCTTAGAGCAATGGAAACCGCTGGAAAACAGGTAGAAGATGAGGAACTGCGTGAATTATTAAAGAATAACGGTATCGGAAGACCATCTACCCGTGCAAACATCATTGAAACCCTTTTCAAAAGAAAGTATATCGAAAAGAAAAGGAAAAATCTGATTGCTACCCAAACGGGAATTCAATTGATTGATACCATTGAAGATGAACTTTTAAAAAGTCCGGAATTAACGGGTGAATGGGAATCAAAACTTCGTAAAATTGAAAAAGGTGAATATGAAGCCAATCTTTTTAAGGAAGAACTGATCCAGATGGTGACAGAGCTTACCAAGAAAGTAGTGGATGGCAAGGGTAAAGTAATTACCCTGCAGGAAGAAGAAAAAGAAGTGGTTAAGGAAAAGAAAAAAAGGGAACCGGCTCAGAAAAAAGAACTTCAGACCTGGGAAGAAATGAAATGTCCGAAATGTAAGGAACACAATCTGATCAAGGGTAAAACAGCTGTTGGATGCTCAGATTTCAAAAATTGTGGGTTTAAAATTACCTTTGATATTTTCGGAAAAAAACTTTCAGATAAACAACTCTTGGATCTTGTTTTAAAGGGGAAAACTTCAAAGTTAAAAGGCTTTAGTACGCATTCTGAAGGATTGACAGAGGGAATTCTTACTTTAACAGACGATTTTCAGGTTGGACTTTCTTAAATCGTCTGAGTTATAAAAATCTGCATGATCTGTCTGTCTACAGAGACTACATTTATTATACAAAAATAATTTATATAAATATCAGAAAACCCGCCAACTATGGCGGGTTTAATAGAATCATATTGAGATGATATGGTATTAGAATTTGAAAGTGGCTGCAACAGACCAGGTTCTTCCGAAACCTAGGAATCCTGTATTTCCATCAGCAACACCCTGATACACTCTACCAGCTTCCTGATACGTTTTTCCTGCATCCGGACCATTGGCAATTTTATCACCTGCAAAAATATTGGAGCTTAATTCAGAAATATAATATTTATTGAATAAGTTGTATACATTAGCGCGTAACGTTAAAGACTTCTTCTGATCAATGATGAATTTGTACGTAGCCCCTACATCAAATAAATGATAGCTTGGTAATTTTACCACTCCTTTCTCTCTTGCTGCTTCAGTAAGGAAGTTGATAGGGTTGAACTGTGCATATAACTTGTCATAATATTCCCAGTTGGCATCAATACTGAAAGCTTTGGTAATATTATAGTCAGCCCCGATGCTTGCTGTTGTTTGCGCAGCGTCTCCAACTTTAAGATCCTTGATGTTGATCATTCCTGTTGCGCCTGCTACCTCCTGATTGTTTTGTACATCAATGATGTTGAAGTTTGCATTTCCTTTGTACTTCCAGTTACCTAATGATAACATTCCTCTAAGCCTAAGGTTAGCAAAAGGTCTTGCCTTCGTTTCCAATTCAATTCCCTGGTGAACTTGTCCAACATTCAGGGCATTGTAGAAATAAGCGTTTCCGAGCTTTAATTGAGAGAAGTTGGCAACATCTGCAGCACCTGCATTGAATGTTCTTGAAATGAATCTGTCATCCCATTGCGTTCTGTACGCATTGATATTAACATCGATATAACGCGATTTGAAACCATAGCCTAATTCTATAGAGAAGATTCTTTCATTCTTTGCGTCGTTGTATATGTTTTGATTGGATGGGAATAAGGCATTGAATAATGGCTGTCTTGAAATAACTCCTGTATTGAAAAATACGTTATGATGCTGATCTATGTTATAGTTGGCACCTCCTTTTACAATATAACCCGTTTTGTGATACCATTTTGTTTCCTGATTTCCGGGAGTATACAGCATATAATCTTTTCTCTTGTAGTACTGTTCAGAAACTGACCCCTGAATAGATGCACTTAGCTTCTCAGAGCTATATTCAACCATTCCATATACACCAGCCCATTTTACCAAACCTTCGTTGTAGATTGAGATCTTCTGAGCATTATTTAGCTTTGAAAGCGGTTCCGGTTTTACTGTTTGGTTAATATAATATCCTTTTGGAGCATTCGCTGTATTAGGAACAAATAAGGCATCTGATCCCAACATATCGGTAACAATGTCATAAAGGGATCCCTTGTAAGTTTTAAGGTCAAGACCTCCGTTAAAGGTCCAGTTATTTTTTTTGTAATTAAGATCTGCAATTACACCATACCAGTCATGAGAATTAATACTCTGCTTTCTTACAATACCGCTGGTTCCGTTTAATGTACTTACATATCGTCCGTTATAATCAGCTGGAGAACCTGCAGGAGCTGTAAAAGTTTCTTTCTGGAAATTATTTCCATTATAATCTGTTACCAGACCTCCTTGGTTATAACGGTAAATCATATCCCAGTTGATGGTACCATCTCCAGCAGGACCGTAATTCATAAAGTTCATGGTTTGTCCGCCGGCATTTTTAATGGAACCGTTAAGTCCGGTACCACCTCCGCCACGTCCCCAAGAACCATACACTACGGTAGATAATTTCAAGGCATCATTAATATTCCAGTCCCAGTTAAGAGATGCAATCGGCTTATGGTAGAAGTTAGGTGCTAAATTGAATTGAGAACCATTCAGCATTCCTGTTTGTGGATTGTACCTTCTTCCGTACGTTTCAAACTGTTGTAGCGTTGCCACATTGGCTCCCGTTGCAGAAGATCTTCTCGTGTCGTGTACCTGTGGTGCTCCGGTTGCAATTAAATTGAATGCATGTTTTTCATTCGGCTTAAATCCAGTAGAGAAAAACCAAGAGTACCCTTCTCCTTTCGTTCCGTTGATGTAACCATCACCTTGCCAACGAGAAAGCAATACCGTTGTTGCCCATTTATTTTTTAAACCCGAAGAGTACATTGCTGATAATCTGGAATAGTTATCATTACCCACTTCTCCCTTTATCATTGCTTTTTGCTCAGAATCGGTAGCCTTGGTTACAATATTGATGGTTCCTCCCACAGATGGAACTACAAATTTAGAAGCTCCCAGACCTCTTTGAATCTGAATAGTACTTGCAATGTCTGCTAATCCGGTCCAGTTAGACCAGTAAACAGTACCTCCTTGCATATCGTTAACAGGTTGCCCGTTGATGATTACCGCAATGTTGGCGCCATCAAAGCCTCTCATGTTAATTCTACTGTCTCCAAATCCACCACCTACTTTGGTAACGTATACAGATGGGGTAGACTTCATAATTTCAGGAAATTCTCTATTCCCTAATTTCTCCTGAATTTCAGCTGCCTTAATAGTAGAAACTGCAACAGGTGTCTTTCTTTCTTTGGCTGTTTGGGAAAGGTTTCTACCCACCAACATCACCTCATCAATAGATTTGGATTTTTCTAAAGAATCCTTTGTACTCTGGCCGTAATATAATGCGGCAGTAGGTAATACAAGCGCTATAAGTAGTCGCTTTTTAAAAATAATGCTCATGAAATAAACTAGCGTGTTTGATTTTAAGGCTGCAAAGATGGATATTTATTTCTTAATAGCGTATTAAATCTTCATTAAGGGATTTCATGAAGAATGCGAACCGGCATTGTTACTTATTTTTTAAATTATGTTAAATTATTTCAAATTTATCATTTACAGTTTGTTACATGAAAGAAATAAGATCGGCAAGAATTGTTTAGAATAAATGATAAATGAGTTAATTATATTTTTTCTATTTAAAAATTAGCTCCATTTCACCACCAATTTTGCAGGTTTATTTGAAAAATTAAGATTCTTGAATGAAAAAATGTACTTATCTAAACAACTTTTCATACCAGCCATTGATATCTGCTTTAATATCTTCATGATATTTGCATAAAATTTGTGCCAGTTCCAGTTCTGACCTTTCGGATTTATAGGTATTTAGGGTAAGAAATCCAAAAAAATTTCCATCTTGGTCAATAATAACCGGGGGATAGGATGCATAGCTGTTCCAGGGAGAATAGGTACTGTATGAACTTCCATAATTTCCATAGGTATTCCATATCGATTTTGAACTGTATACATTTCCATAGTCACTATACCTGTTCCAAATCGAGTTTTTATCAAAAGTATCACAGTTTAAACATCCAAGATATTGATCCTGATTTGTACTCCATACAAATGCAGGGTCTGTGCCTGAAAGATAGAACAGATCAGAAAGCTTACAATCGTGACAACTTTTTTTAAGTTCATAGAGGATTCCTTTAATTTATTTTAAATTTCTTCGGAGATTTTCCGGTGATCTGAGTGAATTTTCTGTAAAAATATTCCAAAGTATTGAATCCGGATTCAAAGCATATATTTTTAATACCAATTTCCGGATTGGTGATCAGTAGCTGTTTAGCATGTTCTATCCTGAGTTGAATGATATATTCTACCGGGGTACAGTTGTAAGAATGTTTAAATTTTTTGAACAGATTTGCTTCACTCATGCCTGCTATTAGTGCCAGTTTTTTTATAGTTATCGGTTCCCTGTAATTTTGTTTGATAAAGTAAACCACTTCCTGAAGGCCATTCTGCATATGCTCTGCTTTATGGGTATGCAGCAGGATCTGTTTTGCATTGGTTTTCATCAGTTCATAAATCAGCTCTTTAAGACTTAGACTCAACAAAAAATCCGATGTTCCGTACATGCTGTTGTCTATTCTTCTGTTATAAAGATTCGTAAGACTTCTCCATAAAGACTCATCAGAGCTTACAAATTTTTTTACGGCATTCTCTTTCATCATAATACCTGTTCTGTCCCAATCAGGATGCCAGTTCTCGATAACTTCGGAAAAAACACTATCAATATATTCTTGCTCTATATTTAATACCAGACATTTTGTAGGCTCGCGGAAAGCTGGATGAATGTCTATACTCAGTTCTTTATTACAAGGGGGAATGAATACACTTCTTTCGTTAAACTCAAAAGTTTCTTCCTCACTCCGAATAATCTTATTGCCACTCAGCATAAGAGTGATGACAGGCTTTTCAAAAAAGAAAGGGAAATCATGGCATACTACATTCGTTTCGAATACATTCAATTCTCCGAAAGGAATACTGAAAACAGTTCTTTCTTCGATCTTTTCCATTATAGCATAGAGTTTAGGTTAAAAAATATAGAGAATAAGCAAATGATTTATATCATGTTTTTGTCATTTTCGAGCTATGTAAAATACAAAATAATTTAGAACAATGGAAAATACATCATTCGTAGAAAAATCCCATACTGTAGATACTGCTTTTTTATCATTAAACCCATCTACTTTAGAGGTTATTGGTAAAGTAACCAATACTTCAGTTGAAGAAATAGAGGCTAAAATTGAAAAAGCAAAAAAAGCCCAAAAGCTATGGTCAGCAAGACCGGATGAAGAAAGAAAAGAGATTTTATTAAAAGTAGCAGAAGCTCTGCAAAACAATTCAAAATATCTGGCAGAATGGATTACACGAGAGCAGGGGAAACCTCTTAGTGGTCCAGGAGCCAACTTTGAAATGCAAGCCTGTGTAGGCTGGACTCAGGTTCCGGCATCCCTTGATTTACCTGAAGAAATTGTTTTTGAAGATGAAACCCGAAAAGATATTTTATATAGAAATCCAATTGGAATTGTTGCTGCAATAGCCCCTTGGAACTGGCCATTGATGATTGCGATCTGGCAGATTATTCCCTCCCTCAGAATGGGAAATGCGGTTATTATAAAACCTTCAGAATACACAACGTTTTGCAGTCTGGAGATGATAAAAGTAATCAATACCGTACTTCCTGAAGATATTTTGCAGGTGGTTACAGGCAGAGGTGAAGTAGGGGCTTATCTTACGGGACATCCGGAAATTGGTAAAATTATGTTTACAGGCTCTATTGCTACAGGGAAAAAAGTCATTGAAGCTTCCGTTAAAAATATGGCACGCCTGACACTAGAGTGTGGTGGTAATGATGCCGGGATTATTGTACCAGAACTTGATGTGGTAAAACATGTGGAGAATCTTTTCTGGGGTGCTTTTTTGAATATGGGCCAGACCTGTGCCTGCTTAAAAAGACTGTACGTACATGAGGACGATTACGAAAAAGTAATGAATGCTCTGGCTGAGTATTCTTCTCATATTCCGATGGGGAATGGAGCCGAGGAAACCAATGTTTTGGGACCGATACAGAATAAAATGCAGTATGATAAAATTCAGGATCTCATCCGTGATTCTGAAAATATTGGTGCAGACTTTAGATACAAAGGGCAAAAACCAGATCTGGAAGGATATTTTATTCCGATAACCCTTGTTGGAAATGTGGATAATGGAGATAGAATTGTAGATGAAGAGCAATTTGGGCCGGTTCTGCCTATCATTAAATACAAAACCTTGGAAGAAGCCATCATCAAAGCCAATGATTCGGAAAACGGATTGGGAGCATCGGTATGGAGCGATGATCCTGAGCAGGCTCAGAAAGTTGCCGAACAACTGGAAGCGGGAACCGTTTGGATCAATCAGCATGGTGCCATTCACCCTTTTGTACCATTTGGAGGAGCAAAACAGTCCGGTTACGGCGTAGAATTCGGAATTGAAGGGTTGAAAGCCGTAACAGTTCCTAAAGTGATCAGTATCAAAAAGTAACAAATCAAATTAAAACTCATGAAATACGATTTTATAGTTGTCGGATCCGGTTCGGCAGGCGCTGTAGTAGCCAATAGATTAAGTGAAAATGAAAATATAAATGTACTACTGCTAGAAGCAGGGCCGGATGATCAGGTTTCTGAAGTTCAGGAGCAGTCGGGTTGGCCTGCCCTATGGAATACAGAAAGAGATTGGGCATATCATACCGTTGCTCAGGAAAATGCAGGAGGAAATACCAGATATTGGCCCCGTGGTAAAACATTGGGTGGTTCAAGCTCCATCAACGGAATGATCTACATCAGAGGACATCAGCAGGATTATGACCACTGGGCCTATAATGGATGCGTGGGCTGGGACTGGGAAAGTGTTTTGCCTTATTTTAAAAAATCAGAAACTCACGAAGATGGTGAAGACAACATTCATGGAGGAGAAGGACCTCTTTTTGTAAGCAGGATTAAGCGTCCAAATACAATCTCAATAAGTGCAATTGATGCGTGCAAAGAATTAGGATATCCCTTAACCGATGATTTTAATAAAGACATCTGGGGAGCAGGACTTAATCACCTTAGTGTAGGAAAAGACGGTAAAAGATGCTCTACGGCAAAAGCATTTTTAGATCCTGTGAAATCCCGAACGAATTTGAATATTCAAACAAGTGCTATGGCCCAAAAATTAATTTTTGAGGGCGACCAATGTGTAGGAGTTCAGTACATCAAAAATGGAGAAGTACTGGAAGCAAGAGCAGAGAGAGAAGTCATTGTATCCTGTGGAACCATAGAATCTGCAAAACTTTTGATGATTTCCGGAATTGGGGATAAAGAAGAACTGGAATCGGTAGGAATTTCAGTAATAAAAGACTTGAAAGGAGTTGGTAAAAACCTTCAGGACCATCTTTTGACGAGTGTTATTTTTAAAGCTAAAAAAGAAATTCCTTCTCCGGAAGCCAATTTACTGGAAGCCCAGCTCTTCTGGAAGAGTAAAGAAGAAATGGTTTTCCCTGATCTGCAACCTTTATTTATGGGACTTCCTTACTACAGTCCTGGGTTTGCAGGGCCGGAAAATGCATTCACATTCTGCGCAGGATTTATCAGACCTGCAAGTAAAGGGTATATTAAATTAACATCTTCTGATCCGGCTTCATCACCGGAAATCAATCCGATGTATCTTTCTGAGGAATCTGATCTGGAAGCTCTTTACCGTTGTGTCGAAATCTGTCGTGAAATGGGAAGAACAGAAGCGATGAAAGAGTGGAATGATGGTGAAATCTACCCTGGAGAAGGTAAAACCAAAGAAGAAGTGATCGATTATATCAAAAAATCATGTTCTACTTATCATCACATGACCGGAACCTGTAAAATGGGAATAGACAGCCGTTCAGTTGTTGATCCGAGGTTGAAAGTATATGGTGTGAAAGGACTTCGCGTAGCTGATGCTTCCATTATGCCGGATGTAGTTTCCGGGAATACCAATGCACCCGCAATTATGATTGGTGAAAAAGCGGCTGATATGATCAAGGAAGATCATCATCTGAAAACTTCAAATATACCTGAAAAGTTATCGTTAGTTTGAGAGAGCGTGTAAAAACGCAGATAAAGTGCCGTTTTCACCAGTTGTCAACGGCGCTTTTTGAAATATTTTGCTTAAATTTCTAAATATAATTGAGATAAAAAACCGTAGCGCTTACCTTTGTTTAAAAATAAAATTCATGACCCCAGAGAAAAGAAAACTCGTTACAGACAGCTTCAACCGTTCAGAAACTCTGAAATTCTACAAGGCAGAACTATTAGAAATAGAAACTGATTTCGTGTCCATCAAAATTCCTAAGATGGAAATGATGACCAGAAAGGCGGGAATGTTTAATGGAGCAATGATTGCTTCTCTGGTAGACGTTTCCTCAGGATATGCAGCCGTAAGCCATTATGCAGAGGATTGTTATGTGGTAACTGTAGAGCTAAAGGTAAACTATCTGCGTCCCGCGATGGGAGACGCCCTGGTTTCAAAGTCCTATGTCATCAAAGGGGGAACGAAAATCAGTGTAATAAGAACAGAGATCTATGTTCGGAATGAAAATTCAGATTCGGAGAGCCATGTGGCAACATCATTGGTGACCATGATGAAAATAAGATAACCAAAGAGACTTAGTAAAATATTCTTTAAAATAAAGAATTTTAATGAAATATTTTTATACGAAATGGAATGGCTTTTGCTCCATACACCCCATAACTATTAAAAAAATAAAGAAATGAATTTAATTATCCGATTGTTTGTAACTGCAATAGTTGCCTATCTTTTAACTAAAATTTTACCGGGAGTACATTTTGAAGGATTTTCAACAGCAATTATCTTTGCTATTGTACTTGGAGTTTTAAACATATTTGTAAAACCTATCCTAAGTTTGTTCGGGCTTCCGCTTACCATTATCACATTAGGATTCTTTGCTTTGGTAATTAACGCAGGGATTATTCTGATTGCCGATTATTTCATAGATAGTATGGTAGTAGACGGCTTTTGGTGGGCATTTATCTTTAGTATTCTTCTGTCAATTGTTACCTCTCTGGCGAACTCAATGTTCTCAGATGGAGAGTAATTGATTTGAAAATAAAAATAAAAAGCCCGTTGGTATTGTACTGACGGGCTTTTTTGTTGCAAAACAAGAAAGTTTGAGGAAAGTATAAAATATATTGAAATTTGTGAGACTAGAAGAGGTTAGTTTAAGTACAGATAAATTTACAAGTTTACTTTATGTGCTTTTTTTCAATTTCTCATATCAATTTTCTCCACTTTATTTGTCTTCTTTACTATTTTACCTTACAATATCAACTTTAGTGTTAATTCTTTCGGTAATTTTTATTTTAAATATTAACTTTGGCAATCTTTGAATTTAATAAAAGGAATTGTTGAAATCTGTAGAATTCATAATTCCGCTAAAAAATGAATATCAACATATGAAACTCAAGTACAGTCTGCTGGCTCTGGCAGCTCCGCTTTTAATGAATGCACAACAAGTAATGACGCCTGAAATTCTTTGGACTTTGAAAAAAGTAGGAGTGCAGGCAGTTTCTCCGGATCAGGCTTCTCTTATCTATAAAGTAGGACAAGTAGATCTGAAAACAGAAAAAACAAAAAACGAGAACTACTTTTTGAATGTTCTTAATAATCAGTCTTCCAAAATTGATTTTGGTAAAAAAGCGCTTATTCAGTGGGATAAAAACGGAATCTATGCACAGGAAGGAGATAAAATCTATCTTTCAAAAGATGCCGGAAAAACGTGGACTGAATTCTACACCATTGGTGAAGCTGACAATGTAGTTATTTCTCCTGACGGGAAGAGAATAGCTTTCAGTAAGCAGGTTTTGGTAGAGAAGCTAATGGGTAAGGACAAATACAGTGATACTCCTAAAACTACAGCTCAGGTATATACAGACCTGAACCACAGACACTGGGATTATTTTAATGAAGGAAAATACAACCACGTATTTGTAGTGAATACTTCTGATAAAGTAGATGCAGCTAAAGACCTGTTAGAGGGGAAAACATGGGATTCCCCACAAAGACCTTTCGGAGGTGCTGAGGATTTTATCTGGAGTCCGGATTCTGCACAGCTTTTATATGTTACAAAACCTAAAAGCGGTAAGGAATATGCTACAAGTACCAATACTGATATTTTTGCCTATGATATGGCAACGGGTACCACTAAAAATCTAACGGAAGCTAACAAAGGTTACGACGTTAATCCTAAGTTCAGTCCGGATGGTAAATCATTGATTTGGCAAAGTATGGCCAGAGATGGTTATGAAGCTGACAAAAATGATGTGAAGATTATGGACTGGAAGTCTGGAAAGACTACTAATCTTACGGCAGCTTGGGATGACAGCGTTTCAGGAGATGTGCTTTGGGGAGCAGATTCCAAAACGATCTATTTTACAGCAGCATATAGAGGAACAAAACAGCTTTTCTCATTAGATTCTAAATCTGCAAAAGTACAGCAAATCACAAAAGGTGACTTTGATGTTAATGAGATCTTTACAGATAATAAAACTTCACTTTTAGTAGGACGAACAGATGTAAACCATGCTACGGAACTTTTCTCTGTAAACCTTAAAAATGGAGAAATGAAACAGGTTACCGAAGCCAATAAAGATGCTTATGCTAAGCTGGCTCAAGGAAAATCTGAACTTAAAATGGTAAAAACTTCG
Organism: Chryseobacterium sp. SIMBA_028; assembly: GCF_046535285.1. NCBI lineage: Bacteria > Pseudomonadati > Bacteroidota > Flavobacteriia > Flavobacteriales > Weeksellaceae > Chryseobacterium > Chryseobacterium sp. SIMBA_028. Next base: position 41,014 of record NZ_JAWRWZ010000014.1, read on the forward strand.
GATGGTAAAGAAATGGGAGTATGGTTCCATTATCCACCCAACTTTGATCCGAATAAAAAATATCCAACATTGGTATACTGCCAGGGAGGCCCACAGTCTGCATTAACACAATATTTCAGCGTAAGATGGAATTTTGCCCTAATGACTGCAAACGATTATATCGTAGTGGCTCCAAACAGAAGAGGTATGCCGGGATGGGGTACAAAATGGAATGAGGAGATTTCAAAAGACTGGGGCGGACAACCCATGAGAGACTATCTTGCAGCAACAGATTATGCAAAGACATTACCTTATGTAGACGGAGATAGAGTAGCGGCTGTGGGAGCAAGCTACGGAGGATACAGCGTATTTATGCTAGCCGGAATCCACGAAAACAGATTCAAAACATTCATTGCACATGATGGATTGTTTGATATGAAATCCTGGTATCTGACTACTGAAGAGCTTTGGTTTGCTAATTGGGATATTGGTTCACCATGGGAAAAGCCACAACCAAAAGCTTACACAGAATTTAACCCAAGCAACTTCGTAGAAAAGTGGAATAAGCCTATCATGATTGTTCAGGGAGGAATAGATTTCCGTGTACCTTACGAGCAAGGACAAGAAGCTTTCCAGGCAGCGAAACTAAGAGGATTAAAATCTAAGTTGGTTTACTTCCCGAATGAAAATCACTGGGTACTTCATCCACAAAACGGATTGGTATGGCAAAGAGAATTCTTCGACTGGTTGAAAGAAACTTTATAGGAATTAAATAATAGGTTTTAATTCTAAATATCAATAGAAGCGGGCTTTAGCCCGCTTTTTTATTACAAAAGTTCCAATGGCTTTAGCCAAATCCAAACAGCAATATATTTTGAAATCTGTTTAATCTGCATAATCAACGAGAAATAAAATCAATATATTTGAATATGCAAAATCGTATTTCTTCATTTCCTCCGCATATTGATGATCAGTCTGAAATTTTAATTTTAGGCTCCATTCCCGGAGTGAAATCATTGGAAAAACAACAATATTATGCCCATCCGCAAAACAAATTCTGGAAAATCATCTTAGAGTTACTGAATGAAGAATTTACCGAAGATTATAACAAAAGGCTTGAAATAGTAAAGAAACATCACATTGCCCTTTGGGATGTGATCGATTCCTGTGAGAGAAAAGGAAGCCTGGATTCCGAAATAAAGAATGAAGAAGCCAATCAGATTGCTGAGCTGCTGGAAGAACATCCAAATGTTAAAGCTATTTTTTGTAACGGTGGAAAGTCTTACAAAAATTTACAAAAGCTGCTTGGGAAAAATTATAAACTGCCCATTTTTTTATTGCCTTCTACAAGCCCGCTTCATACGGTCTCTTTTGAAAAGAAACTGGAAGAATGGAAACGGATTCTGGAGTTTCTAGGTTGAAATATTGAGTTGGAGTGTATGGGGTTTGAGAGTTCTAGGGTTTGAGAGTGAGAGGATAAAGCTAGATTTCTACAGAATGACAAATAGGGGTTTTATTCTATTCGCACACTTTGTCATTCCGTAGGAATCTAAATATCGTATGTAACTTAGTAAATTATTTACATCCTAGATATTCTCTTAATCCTTTCAATAACTCCAGCTGATTTTTTGTTCTGTCTAAATTATGTTCAGGATATTTTGTAGAATAATAGACACTTCCATTCAGGTAATCCGTTAAAAAACGAAGTTCTTGTATATAAATGGCGACTTGTGCTGCATAATCAAGATTCTCAGATTCTTTCGGTGTAAGTTTATCCTTTAAATAAAATAAAAACCCTTCTTTTACAACCTTATACATTTCTGGATTGAAATTCTTTCTGGCACTTCCATCATCTTCCTTTGTCATATTGGTATAAGATTGTATCATTGTTCCAAAATCATACAAAAGAGTAGAAATCATCATGGTATCCAGATCAATCACAGCCAATGGTTGATGATTGTGATCAAATAGAATATTACTGATTTTTACATCTGCATGAATAATTCTTTTGGGAATCCGACTGTTTTTCTCCATTTCAATCCACAGATCAGGCAAGGATAGAAGATGATTGGTGAGTTCTATTTCCACTTTTGCATTTTCTATCAAATGAGGATCAGCATTTTTTACTGAGTTTTTATAATCAGCAACTCTTTTCTCAAAATTGAGGAAATTGGGAATGCCATCTTCAATAGCAGGCAGCTTTTCAGTATTTATCGTACTTAGAAAGTAACTGAAGGCCTTGGCTGCTTCAAATGCAGTTTGTAAAGACGGAGTTGTAAGAAAGGTCGTACTGTTTTCTATGAAGCTCAGCATACGCCACGGCTGGCCATTTGCATCCTCTACCAGAAGTTTATGGGTAAGGGATGGGATAGGTTCGATAATTTGAAGCTGATAGTTATTGGATCTAAGAATTCCATTAATCATTAAATGATTATTGACAATCACCTCCGGCTGTTTGAAAACATGATTGTTAATTTTTTGCAGGATAAACTTTTTTCCCTGATTCTTATCTTCCAAAAGATAAGTTGTATTGATCAACCCATCAGTAATAGGTGTGAGGTCATAATGATCTGTACCGATAAATTCAAAAACAATATCATTTAGCTCCATAAATCTGCCGGGTATCTGTTATTTTTAATTTCTGAAGTAAGAAAATCTATAATTTCCTTTTTGTCATCAGCATAGGTAACTCCCATCCATCGGGAGGGAGAGGTCTTTACCTTTACTTTTACTCTGTTTTCGTTCATCATTCTTTGTACAGCAGAAGGAATATAAAACTCCTGATTCGCCAGTGGGTCAGATTCGATGAAATCATAGAAATAGGCTTCCAGATAACAGAAAATATGAGGATGGAAAATAAAAAAGTTCATAGATACCAATGTCTCAGGATCCAGTTTTATATTTTCTCCATTTTCAATATAAATGATAGAATTATTGATTCTTTGAATAGAAGTTTGCTCCTCTACTTTGACCAGATAATTTTCGGCATCCCGTGTGCATATTCCTCTTGCCACAGTTCCGTTACCACTCAAAGTAGTACTTACCGGATAAGCTGCCATCCCCAATTGAGAGTCTGAAATATGCTGAAGATCTATTTCTTGTGAAGCCAGTTCATAAGCCTCTTTACCATAAAAATCATCCGCATTAATCATTACAAAAGGCTCTTGTACCATTTCTTTAGCACAAAGAACAGCGTGTCCTGTACCCCAGGGTTTCCGGCGTTCTGAGTAATCAAAATCCTGTATCGGAATGCTGTTCATTTCCTGATAAACCCAATGGAGCTCGAAACCTTTTGCTTCGGATATTGCATTGAGCCGATTAATATAACTTTTAGGAATTAATTGATTGACAATAATAACCACTTTAGAGAAACCGGCCTCCAGTGCATCATAGATAGAATACTCCAAAATGGGCGAACCATTATCGAGTATTCCATCCACTTGCTTAAGACCTTTGTAGCGGCTTCCCAATCCACCTGCTAATATGAGTAATGTTTTTTTAGAATTCATCGGTCATTCCAAATACAGGTTTACGGGTTTTCCATTTTCCGTTGGTAAAATCAGGAATATCAACAACCTGTCCTCCCTTGGCAATAGACTCTTCACTTAGTGGAGTAATGGAGTACCATAAGGCAAGATCATAAACATCCATCGGGAATTCTATATTTCGCTTGATACATTCAATAAAGGTATTCATCACAAAGAAATCCATTCCGCCATGTCCTGCTCCGGCAGCCGTACTTTCAAATCTCTTCCACATAGGATGGTCATATTCTTTCATCCATTTTTCCGTATTATCCCAACGATGGCTGTGATTCATTGTTTTTTCGAAGTAAATATTCCCCTGGTTGAAATCGCCCCAACCGAAATCCTGCCATAATCCCTCAGTTCCCTGCACACGGAATCCTAAATCATAAGGTCTCTGCAAGCTGGTGTCATGCGTTAAAAGTATGGTTTCGCCATTTTCACAGGCAATTTGTGTGGTAACAATGTCTCCCTGATTGAATTTTACTTTGGCACTCGGATGATTTTCTCCACCCTTAGCATGTTCTACAACATATTTATGCAATCCTACAGACTTGGACGAGAACGAGGAAAGCCTTGTTAAACGGTTTCCACGGTTGATATCCATCATCATGGCAACCGGACCCAGCCCGTGAGTAGGATAAAGTTCACCATTGCGTTTTACATAATGATCGGTTCTCCACTTAGCTTCACTGAATCCTTTTTCACCAAATTCAGCTCCGGAATTGTAAGGGTTTACCCCGTCATTGAAAAGTACTCCTCTCAAATCATGCTGGTAACCGCCTCTTCCATGAACCAATTCTCCAAACATTCCTTTACGAACCATATTCAGAATAGCCATGATATCTCTTCGATAGCACACATTTTCCATCATGAAAATAGGAACCTTAGTTTCTTCATATACCTTTACAAATTCCCAGCAGTCCTCAAGCTTTATAGCTCCGGAAACCTCCATACCCACTATCTTTTTAGCACGCATAGCTTCCACCCCTTGGGTAAGGTGCCACTCCCATGGAGTAGCAATGACCACAGCATCTATTGTTTTTAATTTTAAAAGATTCCGATAGTCATATTCCCCGTTGGAAAACTCCTGAGCAGCCGGTTTATTATTGTCCTTTAATATTTTTTGAGAAGCAGCAAGCATTCTTTTCTCTGGATCTGCAAACGCTACAATCTCTACATCATTACGTTTTGCTAGTAATTTGACATGCTCCTGCCCGCGAAGACCTACTCCAATGAAGCCAACACGGACCTTTTTATCTGTTTTAAAATCATTTGAATAGGCAAATAAAGAATTAGGTAAAACTAATGCCCCAAAACTTGCTAAAGCTGCTGTCTTAAGAAAGTTTCTGCGCGAAGTGCTATTGTCCATCTATTTTTTTTCTAAATATATTAAAACTTTTGCAAACAACGATGGAATGGGAGCTGTTGAGTGGGAGAGATTTATAGAGGAAGAGGGTGTTGAAGAGTCATTGTGCTTTGGATGTGGTAATTTTTAGACCTTATATTCTCTAAGTTCTTAGAAAAAAAGCTGTCTCAGAATAATCCAAGACAGCCATTTTTATATTGTAGCTATTTACCCTTATTTCTCCATAAGATAAACTTCTTCATAAGGCTGGATCAGAACCCATCCGTGTCCTGAAAACTTCATTTGAAACTCTTCACCACTTCCTCTTCCGATCAGGCTTTTAAAGGAAACGTTGGTTTTAAGTTCTGGGCTGAGGTTTCCGGACCACGCAACAGTGGCATTAGGATCTGTAAAAACGGGAGTGTCTGGAGTTACCAGCAAGGTTAGAGGGTCTCCGTGAGTGGTAATGGCGATGTGACCGGTTCCCGAAAGTTTTACCTGAAAAAGACCTCCGGACATCATTCCTGCAATGCTTTTAAGCATCGTGATATCACTTTTTACACTTTGCTCATGGGCTAAAACATCATTGCCATTTACGCAGACAGATTCATTGTTCAAGTAAAGAATACGTACTTTCTTCCCAGAGTCTGCAACATATAGTTTTCCGGTTCCCTCGGCTTTCATCAGCTTACTTCCTTCTCCACTGATTGCCTTTTTCAAGAGGTTCCCGATACCACCAGACAGCATGCCTTGTCTTTCAAAATTAATATTTCCAACATAGCTTACCATGCTTCCTCTTTTGGTCCATACAGACTGATTATTCAGGTTGATTTCTAAAAGATGTTTCGTTTCCAGTTCAAAATAATCTCTTTGCTGTGGATTCTCTTTTGTCTCGTTAATAAATGCTTCAATTGAATATTTGCTCATAGTTATAATTTTATATCTGTTGGTGTGGAGATGATCTATAAAGTAAATTTTCTTTACAGATTCAACCAACCTATTTTTAATTTGGGACTAAAATAATCTTTTTTTGTCTAAAAAACTCCCGCGTAGTCAGTGTTTTAGATTTGATTGTAAATAATACTTGACAAAGGGGTATTCAATGTCGTATATTTGCACTCCGAAAATTACACCATGTAATTACAATAATTTTTAAACCGTAATTTAAAAAATGAAAACATCAGATTTTAATTTTGATCTTCCTGCGGAATTATTAGCAGAACATCCATCAGAGCACAGAGACGAAGCTAGATTAATGGTTCTTGATAGAAAGACACAAACTATTGAGCACAAATTATTCAAGGATGTAGTAGACTATTTTGATGAGAAAGATTTGTTTATCTTCAACAATACTAAGGTTTTCCCTGCACGTCTTTATGGAAATAAAGAAAAAACAGGTGCTAAAATTGAGGTTTTCCTTTTAAGAGAGCTTGATAAGGAAACCAGAGTTTGGGATGTTTTGGTAGATCCGGCAAGAAAAATCAGAATTGGTAACAAATTATTCTTCACTGAAGATGAATCTTTGGTAGCTGAGGTTATTGATAATACAACTTCAAGAGGAAGAACGTTAAGATTCTTATTCGACGGTTCTTATGATGAATTCAGAACGAAATTAAAGGAACTGGGAGAAACTCCACTTCCAAAATATATTAAAAGAGCAGTAGAACCGGAAGATGCAGAAAGATACCAGACGATCTATGCTAAAGTAGAAGGAGCAGTTGCTGCACCTACAGCAGGTCTTCACTTCTCTAGACACTTAATGAAGAAATTAGAGATAAAAGGAATCGATTTTGCTGAGGTTACACTTCATGTAGGATTAGGAACTTTCAATCCAATTGAGGTAGAAGATCTTTCTAAGCACAAAATGGAATCGGAAGAAATCATCATTGATGAGAAAAATGCTGCTATCATCAACAATGCAGTAGAATCTCACAGAAGAGTTTGTGCTGTAGGTACTACAACAATGAGAGCTTTGGAAACTTCTGTTTCTTCAAACAAAAAAATCTCTGCTTTCAATGGCTGGACAAATAAATTTATTTATCCACCTCACGATTTCGGAGTGGCAAACACAATGATCACAAACTTCCATACACCGAAGTCTACATTAATCATGATGATTGCTGCATTTGCAGGAAGAGACTTTATCATGCAAGCTTATGAAGAAGCCGTAAAAGAAAAGTATAAATTCTATTCTTACGGTGACGCAATGTTAATTCTATAAAAAAAGATAGTAGGTAATAGGCTGCAGATAATGAATTTCTGCAGCCTGCAACCTAACACCTGAAATGAAAGATATCCGTATATTATCTCTAGATCAGCTTAAAGAATACTTTGTATCTTTAGGAGAAAAGCCGTTTCGTGCGAAACAGGTCTATGACTGGCTATGGAGTAAAAACCTCCATTCGATTGATGAAATGACGAATCTTTCGAAAACTCTTCGTGAAAGAATTGCTGAAGAGTATACCATTAACCCCGTTTCTGTAGATCTTCTTCAAAAAAGTTCTGACGGAACCATTAAAAATGGGGTGAAGCTTCACGACGGACTGCTAGTAGAATCAGTTCTTATCCCAACAGAAACAAGAACTACTGCTTGTGTATCTTCACAGGTAGGCTGCTCATTAAACTGCGAATTCTGTGCTACAGCAAGACTGAAAAGGATGAGAAACCTTGAGGTTGCTGAAATTGTAGACCAGGTAGCCCTTATTGACAGCCAGAGCAGAATGTATTTTGACAGACCGCTTTCCAATATCGTATTCATGGGAATGGGAGAACCCATGATGAACTACAAAAATGTAGTGGAAGCGATTAGGAAAATTACCCAACCTGAGGGCTTGGGAATGTCTCCAAGAAGAATTACCGTTTCTACATCCGGAATTCCAAAAATGATTAAAATGCTTGCTGATGATGAACTGCGTGTAAAACTGGCATTGTCCCTTCACTCTGCCATCGAAGTTAAGCGTAATGAAATCATGCCTTTCTCAGATAAATTCCCGTTAACGGATATCATGGAATCACTTCAGTACTGGTATCAGAAAACCGGTTCAGTGATTACTTTTGAATACTGTGTATGGAAAGGAATTAATGATGGGGATGAAGATATCAAGGCTTTAATAAAATACTGCAAACAGGTTCCTTCCAAGGTAAACCTTATTCAATACAACCCGATTGGGGATGGAAAGTATGACCAATGCAACAAACAGGCAGAAGAGAATTATATCCGACAGCTTGAAAATGCAGGAATTACAGTAATGGTAAGAAGAAGCCGAGGAGGAGATATTGATGCTGCTTGCGGGCAATTAGCAAACAAAGCCACAGATTAAAATTTCCTTAAAAAGACCTTAGGCTTTCCTTAGGACATAGCCGAAAAACCTACCTTTGTACAAATTTTTTTGTGATGATGGAGAGTTTAATGAGCGAGAATGGTTTAGAACATGTATATGCATGGTCAGTTCCATTATTTGCTGCTGTTATTTTAGCTGAAATGATTTACAGCCACGTTTCAGAGGCGAAATTATATAGTGGAAAAGATCTTGCAACAAACGTTTATCTGGCGTTGATGAACTTTGGTCTTGACCTTATCATGAAGACGTTTGCCATGGGGGTGATGTTTTTCTTTTACAATCACAAACTTTTTTCATGGGATCTTAGTATTTGGTACCTGCTGGCTTGTTTTGTTATTACAGATTTTGCCTACTATGTTTTGCATTATGTTGATCACCGTTCCAGAGCATTTTGGGCGGTTCATATTACCCACCATAGCTCAGAATACTTTAACATTACAACAGGATTCAGAAGTCCGGTACTACAGCCGCTTTACAGATATCTCTACTTTTCTCCATTGGCATTTTTAGGATTTAGTCCTTGGCATATTATGGTTGCTTATGCCATAGGGCAGGTATATGGAACATGGGTGCATACGCAAACTGTGAAGAGCATGGGATTTTTAGAATATGTTTTAGTAACACCCTCTCACCACCGTGTACATCATGCTTGCAACATTAAGTATTTGGATAAAAATATGGGGATGTGTTTGATTATCTGGGATAAGATATTTGGAACTTTCCAAAAAGAAGACCCCAATATTCCTGTGAAATATGGGATCTATCCAAAAATGCCTGATAATAGACCTGATACAGTGCTCTTTTACGAATGGAGAAAAATCTGGAAAGATATTAAGCAGCCGGGATTAAAATTTACGGATAGAATTAACTATATTTTCAATTCTCCGGGATGGAGACATGACGGAACCGGAAAAACAGTGAGGCAATACCAGAAAGAATACTTTGCAAAACAGGCAAGAAAAGAAGAAGAAAAAAATCAGAAAAAGCAAAAGACTGCTTAATCGAAAAGTAAATTCAATAAAAATCTATATTAGGAGAGACGGGCTTTTTAGCTCGTTTTTCTGTTGTAAGGGAATGTAGAGTGATAGAAAGCAATAAAGCCCAGAACATAATCGAGTGAAATTGTAAAAATTGTACATCTGCTTTGATCCAAATCTAATGTCTCCAAACACAATTTACCTTGAAACTTCCAACAGAATTCTCCGTGTTTAAACATAAAATCTTATTTTTGCTCTATGAAAAGAACATTTCTGCTATTGGCTTTTCTTGCCTTTCAAACTGCATTTTCTCAACAGACAGATTTCCTGAAAATAAAAAAATATAGAATCAACCATTTGGATAATAAAATTCAGGAAACTTCCGGATTGAATTTCTTTAATGGAAAATTATACACCTTTAATGATAGTGGAAATGCTCCCGAGCTGTTTGAAATCAATAAAGCCTCAGGAGAAGTCATAAAGACCTTAAAAGTGAACGCAAGAAATACTGATTGGGAAGCTTTGACGAATGACGGTACCCATTTTTACATTGGTGACTTTGGAAACAATGACGGAAGCAGAAGACATCTTACCGTTTATAAGGTCCCTTTTCAGGGAGATAGTCTACAAAACGGGCAGCTAAAAGAAATTAAATTTCATTATCCGGAACAGACTGATTATAAATCCACTTATTTTAATACAGATTATGATGCTGAGGCCATGGTTTACACCAACGGAAAACTTCATCTCTTTACAAAAGAATGGGCTTCAAAAGCAACAGCGCATTATGTAATAGATCCTGAATTAAATGAAAAACAGGATGCTGTAAAAGCAGAAACCTATAAAACGAATTTTATGGTGACCGATGCTGCCTTTTTTGAGAAAAAGCTTTATTTGGTAGGATATACCAAGAAGACTGAAGTCTTTTTAGATGTTTTTACTGAAACAGAACCTGGAATATTCTTTAAAGAAAGACCAAAGCATTATTACTTGGGAAGTTCCTTATCAATTGGTCAGATTGAGGGAGTTGCTGTAGACCAAACCGGAATATATCTATCCGGAGAAAAGTTCAAATCTCCATTGGGTAGTACAAAGCCGGCACTTTATTTTGTTCCAAAAGAACAACTCAGGGATTAATTTTTCTTAAAATTGAGCGAAAAAAATTATCTTTGTGAGAATTAATAATTATTCACCCAGCATTCGCAGATTGTGGCAAATATCGTAGAAGAAATCAAGCAACCGATCAATGAGGAAATGAAGCTTTTCGAGCAAAAGTTTTATGAATCGATGCAGAGTAAAGTCCCTTTGCTAGACAAGGTAACTCGTTTTATAGTTACCACCAAAGGAAAACAGATGCGTCCTATGTTTGTATTTCTTTGTGCTAAGCTGGTAGGGGATGTTACTGAAAAGACTTATCGTGGAGCTTCCATGATAGAATTAATTCATACCGCTACATTAGTACATGATGATGTGGTAGATGAAAGTTTTAAGCGTCGTAATTTTTTCTCTATTAATGCATTATGGAAGAATAAGATTGCCGTTTTGGTAGGAGATTATCTTTTATCAAAATCTGTTTTATTATCAACAGACCATAAAGATTATGACTTGCTTGGAGTCATTTCAAGAACGATCCGTGAAATGTCCGAGGGAGAACTTCTTCAATTGGAGAAAGCCAGAAAACTGGACATAACGGAAGATGTTTACTATGAAATTATTCGTCAGAAAACAGCGACCTTAATTGCTGCGTGCTGTGAAATTGGAGTTCTTTCCAACAGTACAGATGAAGTTCTTGCCAAAAAAATGCTGGATTTCGGAACCTATACAGGAATGGCTTTCCAGATTAAGGATGACCTTTTCGATTATTTAAGTTCAAACGTGATCGGAAAACCTGTAGGAATTGATATTAAGGAACAGAAAATGACACTGCCTCTAATTCATACCTTGAAAATAGCCGGCGAAAAAGATAGAAAATACTATTTTGATACCATCAAGCGTTATAATAACAATCCCAAAAGAGTAAAGGAACTGATAGAATTTGTTAAAAATTCCGGTGGTCTGGAGTATGCGATTGCCATTATGAAAGATTTTCAGCAGAAAGCAAAGGATCTTCTTAATGAATTCCCAGATTCTGAAGCAAGAAAGTCTTTACATAGTATGCTAGATTATGTAATTGAGCGAAAATTTTAAATTAAATAATTTTTAGGGTTACAATAATAACAGCTAGGACTATACAAAATAAAACGATTAAAAATAAATAATCCGCAATAGTCTCAAACGTGTATTCCCGCTTTTTATTTCTCGTTCTGATAGCCAGGAACGAAAAAAAGCAGCTACATGCAAAAAGAAGACAGGCAATGCCTGCAAATTCGTCTAAATATGTACTGCGGCTGATTTTAGTGATTTTCAGAGAGGTAATAATAATCAGTGAAAACCCTAAAAGATTACTCGATGCGTTCAGTATATGAGGCGATTTTTTTTCCATCTTTACAATTTTTTTCAAAATAAAGCACAATTTTTTTTATTATCAAATTTTTAAAAAAGATTATTAAAAATTAAAATTAATTTAAAAAGTGTATATTAGCAAAATACTTGAAGATTTAAAAACTTTTTTACTTAGCTATGCAAACAACCTATATTGAAACACAGCAAATATCCTTTCAAGATTTTAAAAATCAGATACTTGAAGATTACAAGTTAGGAAGGATTTCTCGTGAAATGTCTTATCTCGGAAGGAGAGAAGTACTTACCGGAAAAGCTAAATTCGGAATTTTTGGGGATGGTAAAGAGCTTCCTCAGCTGGCAATGGCGAAAGTTTTCAGAAATGGGGACTTCCGTTCAGGGTATTACAGAGACCAGACTTTTGCATTAGCAATAGATGCCTTAACAGTAGAAAGTTTCTTTGCGCAGATGTATGCAGATACAAGCGTGGAAAGAGAACCTGCTTCAGCTGGAAGACAGATGAACGGACACTTTGCAACAAGAAGTTTAAATGAAGATGGAAGCTGGAAAGATCTTACAGCACAGAAGAATATCTCTTCAGATATTTCGCCTACAGCAGGTCAAATGCCAAGGTTATTAGGATTAGCTCAGGCATCTACCATTTATAAAAGTGTAAAATTTGACGGTTCAGAAAAATTCTCAAAAGAAGGTAACGAAATTGCTTTCGGAACCATTGGAGATGCTTCTACAGCAGAAGGTCACTTCTGGGAAACATTAAACGCAGCGTGTGCACTTCAGGTTCCTATGATCGTATCGATCTGGGATGATGGATATGGAATTTCAGTTCCTACAAAAAACCAGAGAGCAAAAGCCGATATCAGCGAAATGCTAAGCGGTTTCCAGAGAAAAGAAGGAGAAAACCAAGGATGTGAGATTATCCAGGTGAAAGCTTGGGATTATCCTGCATTATTAGATGCCTATGCAAGAGCAGAACATTTTGCAAGAACAGAAAGCGTTCCTGTAGTTGTTCATGTGATAGATGTTACTCAACCTCAAGGACACTCTACATCAGGATCACACGAAAGATATAAAAATGAAGCACGTCTTGCTTGGGAAGCTGAGTTTGACGGATTAGTAAAATTCAGAGAATGGATTCTTAACTATTCTATCGAAATTGAAGGAAAGGAAGAAGTTATTGCTACTGTTGAAGAATTAGATGCAATTGATGAAGAAGCAAAAAAGAAAGCTAAGACAGGACAGAAAGCAGCTTGGGATAATTACCAGAACGCGATTAAGGATTTAATTCAGTCAGTTTTACCTTTAGTAGAAAACCTTAAAGGACAGAATGCCGAAGTAGAAACTTATATTACTCATTTCAATAAATTAGTTTCAAAAGCTAAGAAAGATGTATTCCATTTGGCAAGAAAAGCTTTACTGGCTACAAGAGGAACAAACTCTGCAGAGAGAAACCAATTGATGCAGAAGTACCATGAAGTAGCAGAAGTTGAAAAAGACAACTACTCATCTCACTTATATTCTCAATCTGAGTGGAAAGCTGAAAACATCAAGGAAATCAAGCCGGTTTACTCAGACAATTCTGAAGATGTAGACGGAAGAGTAGTCATCAGAAATAACTTTGATAAAATCTTTGAAAAATATCCTGAAACATTAATCTTTGGTGAAGATACCGGAAACATCGGCGACGTAAACCAAGGATTAGAAGGAATGCAGGAAAAATATGGTGCTTTGCGTATCGCTGACACAGGAATTCGTGAAGCTACGATTCTTGGACAAGGGATTGGTATGGCAATGAGAGGATTAAAGCCAATCGCTGAAATCCAATATCTGGACTACGTTCTTTATTGTTTACAGGGGATGAGTGATGATCTGGCAACTGTACATTACAGAACTAAAGGAGGGCAGAAAGCTCCGTTGATTATCAGAACAAGAGGTCACAGATTGGAAGGAATCTGGCACTCTGGATCTCCAATGGCAGGAATTCTTAACCTTTCAAAAGGTATTTTAGTATTGGTTCCAAGAAGTTTAACTAAAGCAGCTGGTTTCTACAACACAATGCTTCAGGCTGACGAACCGGCAATCATTGTAGAATGCCTAAACGGTTACAGATTAAAGGAAAAACAACCAGATAACCTAGGTGAATTCACTGTTCCTGTAGGTAAAATTGAAGTTACAAAAGAAGGAAAAGATGTGACCCTGGTAACTTACGGTTCTACATGGAGAGTGGTAACTGAAGCTGCTAATGAACTAGAAAAACTAGGGATTTCTGCAGAAGTTATCGATATCCAGTCATTAATTCCTTTCGATTTATCTCACGAAATTGCTGAAAGCGTTAAGAAAACAAACAGATTAGTAGTGATTGACGAAGATGTAGAAGGAGGAACAACAGGATTTATCCTACAGCAGATTCTTGAAAAGCAAAAAGCTTTCAGATACCTGGATTCAGATCCGTTGACAATCTCTGCGAATGATCACAGACCTGCCTATGCAAGTGATGGTGATTATTTCAGTAAGCCATCTACAGACGATATGGTAGAAAAGATCTACGCAATGTTTAATGAAACAAATCCTCAGAAATATCCTGCGATATTCTAATTAGGATTACATATAAATTTTGAACCGCTTTCTTTGGGAAGCGGTTTTTAATTTATATTTATTAAAATTATTTAACGATCAACCATGAAACTAAGAATTTTATATTTAATATTAATCATTATCAGCTGTAAAGACGATAAAAAAGAAGTTTTATTAGCAGATAGAGAAGCTCCTTTAGGTTGGATTTACTTGAAAATGTATGATGATAAAAGCTTTGAATTTATTTCTCAAGGGATGCTGATGGATAAAGATATTTACAAAGGAAGTTATGAATTAAATAATGACACTCTTTATTTTAAATATAGGGATTCCATTCCAAAAGCAGGCTCAAAAGCCTTGATAAAGGATGGTTCAGTAAATTATATTAATGGTGCCTATCCTGAAAGTGTTCACATCAAACTTAATAAATTACTAGTTAACAAATAATAAAGCCGTCAAAACATGACAGCTTTTGTTTGTTAATCCTCTTTGGCTAAAGTAATCCTCAGTTTATTCAAAGTATTCATTAAGGTAATACTAGCTGTTAGTTCTACAATTTCCTGTTCAGAAAAATGTTTTATAAGCTTTTCCTTGACCTCATGCCAATCATCAGTATTGTTGGTTAAAGCCTCAGCCCAGCTTAAAACAAGCTTTTGTTGATCATTGAATACTTTGGTGTGTTTCCAACCCGGAAGCCTGTTAATAATGTCCTGCTCAAAACCAAAATTGGACAATTCTTTTGCATGATAGCTACAGCAATAAGCACACCCGTTGATTTGAGACACCCGAAGTTCTGTCAAGGCAACAAGTTTTTCATCAATACCAGACTTTCTAATGCTTGTGTGGGCTTTATATAGGTGACCAATGGTTTCTTTAGCAATTTCTTTGTAATTCATAATGTAAATATTTCCACAAAGTTGCAGTATAAATTATCCCAAAACTAGATACTTACTTTTAGGTTCTATACTTACTTTTTTGAAAGTGCTTTTTAAAATAAAGTGAATTTTATTGCAGAATAAGTTTGTAAATTTGAAATCAAGAGATATCAAAGACTACCATGAAAATTACCAAATTAGTTATTCTGTTCAACTATAAAAAAATCCTGCTTGGAGTGGTCGTCTCCATTCTACTTTTGATATTGTCATTTCAGCTTTATTCAGGTGTTTTTAGCTTGTTGCTATGGGGATTGAGTGGTCTTATTATTTTAAATATTTTAGCATCCCTAGCTGCGTCTTATTGGCTTTATGATCATTCTGATCTGTATGAACTGCACAATTTGGAAGAGACCATCCATTGGAACAAAATTGAAAACGCAGTCCTTATTCATGCTAGTTTCGATCCTTTATCCAGACGATTGGAAGAGAAATATCCCAATTTGAGATTGACGGTTTGTGATATTTATGGAAACAGGCATGAACATGAAAGCGGTATTGAAGTTTCTAAAAAAACATTTCCTCCAAATCCTAAAGAAATAAAAATTGCTGTAGAAACATTACCATTTGAAGACGAATCTCAGGATGTGATTCTTGCCGTGACCGCTCTTCATGAGGTTTTAGACCATCAGAAAAGAGTTTTATTCTTTAAGGAGGCTAAAAGAGTTTTGAAGAAAGGAGGACTGATTGTTGTTTCAGAGCAATGTAGAGATACCACTAACTTTATCTTCTTTAATATCGGAGCATTTCATTTTTTAAGCTGGAAACAATGGAAAAATGCCATCGCACCCTCCGGATTGAAAATAACAGAGAATAAAAAGATTACTCCTTTTGCCAATATGCTGATTATAAGGAAAGACTAAAAATGAATATCATTATGTTTAAAAAGTAAGCCTAAGAATTGATGTAAATTATCTTATAAATACTTGAATTTGAACTAATAAAAAGGCTGTCAAACATTGACAGCCTTTTTCGTTTTTTTCTCTACCAGACTACAATCCTTATCATATAATCCTTTCACTTGATATTTTGCCTCCCATTCTTCCAAAAGATATAAGATTGGAAGCAATGCCAATCCTTTTTCGGTAAGAGAATATTCAACTCTTGGAGGAAGTTCCTTAAATTCTTCACGGATAATCAATCCGTCACTTTCCATTTCCCTTAATTGATCCGTCAATACCTTTCTGGAGATTACGTTAATGCGCACAGCAAGCTCTCCAAAACGTAATTTTCTGTCCTTAATAACCAGAACAATGATGGGTTTCCATTTGCTTCCCAGCGCGGCCATTGCCTTGCCCAGAGGACAGCTGTACTGCATTAATTCATTCTTTTTCATAGGAATACATTTTTTTTTTAGTCATATAAAACCGAAATCTCATACGTTACTTTAATGTTACTAATGTAAGTTACTGCGAAGTTACCACTATTTTTTCAATGAAAGATACAAAAACGAACTATTATTAGTTACTTTGTGTAACAATTATAAAATACAATTTTAAATTATGAGTACATCATCATTATTTAAACCGTTTCAATACAAGAATCTACAGCTTAAAAATAGAATCGTAATGGCTCCAATGACCAGAGCACAATCTGACAATGGAGTTCCTACCCAGAACATCGCAGATTATTATGGAAGAAGAGCTGCTTCAGAAGTGGGACTGATTCTTTCTGAAGGAACTGTTATCAACAGACCCGGATCAAAGAATGTACAAAACATCCCGGATTTCTATGGAACAGAAGCTTTAAAGGGCTGGAAAAAGGTAATAGACACCGTACATCAGAATGGTGGTAAAATGGGACCGCAGATCTGGCATGTAGGTGATACCAGAATGTCTGAAGACTATCCTTTAGTTTCAATGGAAAAGGCTTCAGCAATGACCATTGAGGATATTCAGGATACAATTGCACAATTTGCAGCTTCTGCAAAATCCGCAAAGGACCTTGGATTTGACTGTCTTGAAATTCATGGCGCCCATGGGTATCTCATTGATCAGTTTTTCTGGGAAGTAACCAATACAAGAACTGATGAATACGGGGGCAAAACCTTAAAGGAAAGAAGTAGGTTTGCTGTGGAAGTGGTTAAAGCAATCAGAGAAGTAGTAGGAGAGGACTTTACGATTATTCTTCGTCTTTCACAATGGAAGCAGCAGGATTATAAGACTAGGTTGGCCTTTACTCCCAATGAAATGGAAGACTGGTTGTTACCATTAAAAGAGGCCGGAGTAGATATTTTCCATTGTTCACAACGTCGTTTTTGGGAACCGGAATTTGAAAGTTCTGATTTAAACTTTGCAGGCTGGGCTAAGAAAATTACAGGGCAGCCAACCATTACCGTGGGTTCTGTAGGATTAAACGGAGATTTTTTGAATGCTTTTGCAGGCCAGGGAACAGAAAAAACAGACCTTACAGAGTTGATGAGAAGACTTGATAATGAGGAATTTGATCTTGTGGCCGTAGGACGTGCTATTTTACAGGATCACCAATGGGTAAAAAAGATCAAAGACGGAAACGTTGAAGAACTTTTAGACTTTTCAGCAGAAAGTATGAGCGTATTATTTTAATATGAATTGGGGAAGAATGAGCAGGCCTAGCAGGGAATTTTTACAGCATAATTTATTCACTGCTGAAGCAATATTCACCATTTATCATTCATATTAACTAGCATAATTCACTTTATTTTATATTTAATTTTCACCTATTTATTAAAAACCGGTCTTCAGAAATTCTGAAGACCGGTTTTGTAATTTTAGAGTCTACCTACATCCGAGTTCTGCCGGTTCACAAGACCAGTAAGCCGGAAATCCATCTTCTGCTTTATGACGACATGCAATTTGTCCGCCTTCACAGGAAGGAGCGTTTCCTCCATTGATTTTTCTCAATTCTGATTTTACTAATTTCTTTAGATTTTTCATTTGTAATAATTTGTTGGTTGTTACAAATGTAATATTTTTTGCTTATTAAGCAATGTTTTTCGCTAATTAGTGAAATTGTTTTAAAATTTTATTTAATCTATTTTTTTTCCTTTATTTGTAGGCTCATTATCTTGAAAGAAGTTGACAGTAATGTCATACAAATTGTAAGAATGAAAAGATTAAAAACTATGGTGAAAACACTGTTGACAATATTGATGTCATTATTTCTATTTTCCTGTGATGCCCAACGAAGGGAAAAGCAGCCATCTGTACTGCTGGAGAAAAAGACAACGTCTGATCTTTCCATAAAGACAATTGAGGGAGTATGGTCTTCAAGCTGCAAAGCAAGAAATCGGGTGTATATTTCATCAGTAATCACTAGTGCACAATTTACCGTATTGGAAAGGTTCTCTATGAATGCTGATCTTAAAAAGGTGGGAACTAATAAATATGAGCTCTATTTCACCGATTTTCCTCCCATTATCCCATTACCAGATGAGATGAAAAACTGGGACAATATGGATAGGAAAAAGCCCGTAGGATACTTTGAATTTATTGATGAATCCAGAATAAGCTTAACCTGGTTTGGCTTTTACTATAAAAAAACGGGAAAATATATCCAGACAGAAAATCCATTTAACCATAAGGAAAAGAGGACTCATCTTATCAAATGCCCGGATACAATTACATTATAAAATACACGATTTTTAACCATTTAAATGAAATCCATGAACTATTTCGTAAGCCTATCTTTTTCACTATTAGCTTGCTTATTATCTTGTCAAAAAGCAGAAAGAAAGTCATTACCACAACATTCAGTTCAAAAAGTAAAGGCAGATACTATAATTACTAGTTCAACAATATTGATGCTGAGTCCTGACGAAACAGAAATTGCAGAGATTAAGAAAAAACAAGGAGAAGATAATTTCTATACCATTGCTGATGATGCCAATTATTATTCTGCAAAAATAGACGAAGCTACTCCCAATAAGATCATTTTTACAAATCATAAAAGAATTGACTTTCCAAAGGAAAATTATGTGTTTGATAAAAAAGAATCTCAGAATAAATGGGTAATCATTGATTATAAAGTAGGCTCTCCGCCTAAAATGTATTCTTTGGCAGATTACTTTCTCCATCTGATAGGAAAATAAATTAATAAAGCAAACGCGCTTTCAAAATCTTGAAAGCGCGTTTTTAACAGATTTAAATATCTAAAACTGTCATCATCAAAAATGACAGAAGTGATTTCTTATAAACCAATATTCTTGGTAGGCTTTAATTGCTTAAGGATGCTCTTTGGAATTGCATTTTTATGAACTAAAATAGCCGTTGATTTGTATTCTACATATGGTCTTGTTACATAAAGGTATCCTGCGAAGTCATTCGTTACTCCCCAAGAGTTTTTTACCATATAATATTCTTTGCCAGTCTGATCTTTTGCCAAACCTACGATGTGCATACCGTGGTCATCCGTTGTAGAAAGATTGTTAAGAGCTTTCTGACGCATATCTTCAGTGATGGTTTTATCTTTTTTAGGTTCTGTAAACAAAGTCTGCTTGTTTTCTGCAGTAATCTGGTCTAGATCCATGTCCGGAACATATGCTACACCATTTTTATATGAGAAATAAGGCTCAGAAACGTCTGTTGCCCAACCTATAGAATATCCTTTGTTCACAGCATTGTCAACAATTGCAGTAAGGTCTTTCATTGGAACGTTCCAGTCAGAATCGTGGCTCCAGTTATCAGGAATTGGAACTACAAATTTTTGGTAGTATGGGTAGTCCTTATAAGAAGATAATTCTACATAATCTTCAGGATTAATTCCCACTACTTCCTTAGCAAATGTTTTAGGAGTATAGTTTTTTCCCTCGTAAGTAAAGTTAGCAGGTACTTTTCCTAAATATTCATCAAGAATAGCATCTACAGAATCCATCCAGTTGTCAGAAAGCTTTCCTTTAGAAGAAGCCTGAACAAGGCTGTCAAGAACAGGTTTTAATTTTCCCTGCATGTCCTTGAAGTTGTTGGTTGTTTGTCCCGCTTTCAACCCTGAATAGGCATCCTGAGGAACCGCACCATACTTTTTGTACATATTGATAACGTCGTGAAGTTCTCCACCGTCACCCCAACTGATTGCTCCATTATTTAAAACGTATAACTTCGCTTTATCATGGTAAGAATTTCTTGCTGTAAAGATTTCAGCAAGATCCACAGGCTTTTTGCCCATTCTCTGCATTTCAGATTCAAGGAATGAGTTTCCAGAGTAGCTCCAGCAAGTTCCTGATGAACCTTGGTTCTTTACAGAAGTTGCACCAACATCTTTAAGCGTGGTGAACTGAAAATTAGCATTTTGTGAGTGGTTGTTTTTTAACTTATTGATTAAGTCATCTTGGGCAAACATCATACTTCCTGCAGACAAAACAAAAAGTAATGATGCAATTTTCGCATTTTTCATTACTATAAAAAGATTATTTCATTAATAGTCGTTGTTAGTAGAGATTTGTTACAAGAGGAAAAGTTAAATTTGAAATTAAAAAATGTTGAAAAATAAAAGTATTGAAAAGCAAAATCTTATAAAGATTAGTATAATAAAATAATGAATTAATCTATTTGTTCTTTTGTGATTTTAAATTTTATTTCAAAAAATGTTTACGATGTTTCCAACCCTCACAAAATTTCCTGCATCTATACTACTATAACTCCTGACTATGGAACGAGAATTATTACTAGAATGCCAACGTAGCGACCGCAATGCACAGCGGAAAGTCTATGAGAAGATGGCGGGCAAGCTGTACTCAGTCTGCAGACGCTATTTAAAAAACGACGAAGATATAGAGGAAGTATTGGCAGATACATTCTATAAGATCTTCACAAAGATGGGGCAGCTTCAAAATACTGACACCTTTGAACCTTGGGCAAAGAAAATTGCAGTCAATGAATGTCTTCAGAAATTAAGAGCTAATAAAGCCCTTCATATTTCCCTGGATGAGAATTTTATGGGGGCTTCAGAGGGAATCGTAGAAAATATTTCTTTCGAAAAAGATATCTTAAATCTTCTGAATTTCCTTCCAGAGGGCTGTAGAGCTATTTTTAATCTATTTGCCATCGAAGGATATCCTCATAAGGAAATTGCTTCTATGCTCTCTATCAGTGAGGGAACTTCAAAATCGCAGCTCAATTTTGCCCGGAAAAAACTACAGGAACTTTTGGTAAATCAAAACATTTAAAACTTTTACAACAATGGAAAATAATCATATAGATCAAAAATTCAATGAAGCGTCTAAGCTTTCAGATGAACCAACGGTTTTTCCTGGTTTTGATAAAGTTTGGGAAAAAGTTGAAGAAAGATTGGATAAGAAGGAAGAGAAAAAGAGAATCATTCCTGTTTGGTTTCCGTATGGGATTGCGGCTAGCTTGATGATTGGTTTGGGAGCCTTATATTTTCTTGACAAAAATAATGCAGCAGAATCTTTAAAACCGGCCGCAGTTGATGTCAAAAGCTTACATGAACCTGTTGTAAGTAACCATATAGCATCAATAGACAGTATCACAAAAGAGAATATTCAAAAAGAAAAATATAAAAATAAATCTAATTCTACTACAGAGAAATTAGCGGTTAATAATAATCCTGTTCCAATACCGTTAAAAACACCCAATGCTCAATCTATATTTCTACCGCCACCACCTATTCAACGTCATTTAGAAACTTCAGATAGGGCTATTGAAGAGGTTGTCATCACAGGATATGGTACCAAACATAAAGATGTTTACGGATCATCCAGTGTAAGTACAGTTTCGGGCGATAGAATAGCAACAAAAGAACCCAGTGGAACTATTGCTGGAATATCTATTTCTAAGACGGGAAAAGATGAAAAGGTATCTATTCGGGGACTAAGAAGTATAAGTGAAAGCAGTCGCAAACCTTTGGTTGTGGTGAATGGTTTACCTGTAAATCCAGAAGCTTTAAGTGTTATAAAACCGGAAAGGATTAAAGATATAAAAGTTCTTAAAAGCGAAGAGGCTTCTGCATTATATGGCAGTAGAGCTGGCAATGGGGTAATTATTATTAGAACAAAACGTTTGAGACGAGCTGAAAAGACAAAATTTGACGAGCTGTCTTCAAAAAGTATCGAAGAATTACCAGAGAAACCTGTAGAAAAAGATAAAGAGCTTCCAAAAGCAGGACAACTTACAGCAGGAGAAGTAAATGATTTTTCTAAATGGAATTATTGGAAAGATATAGCAGCACCCAGCCTTGATCAATATAAAAATATTTGGAAGTTTTTTGCTGACAGGAGAGTTTCGGTACAATTGGTAAATAAGGATAAAAAACCAGTTGTAGGAGAAAGAATAAAGCTACTGGATGATAAGAAAAATGTAATCTGGGAAGCTGTTTCTGACAATTTAGGGAATGCAGAATTATGGATCAATCCGATGACTAATGAAAATTCAGATTCCAAAAAGTATTATGTATCTGATGCAGCGGGTCAGATTATAAATAATGATGTAAGGGAGTTCAAAAATGGACAAAACCTGATTGTGATGAATAAATCATGTCTGGAAAAAAGGATATTGGATCTGGCTTTTGTAGTAGATGCAACAGGTTCTATGGGAGATGAAATTTCTTACTTACAATCTGAGTTATTGGATGTCTTAAGAAAAGTAGAAACCAATTTAAAAAATACAGAAGTAAGATATGGTTCCGTATTTTATAGAGATAAAGGCGATGAATATGTCACCCGAAAATTTGATTTCTCAGATAAAGCCGAGAGTTTGATAGAGTTTATCAAGCAACAAAAAGCAGGAGGAGGAGGAGATACTCCGGAGGCCGTAGTAGAAGCAATGCAAGTTTCTATTGATGAATTGAAGTGGAGTAGTGCGAATTCCACCAAGATCATGTTCCTCATTTTAGATGCACCACCCCATCAGTCAGGAGAAAATATCCAAAAATTATATGATAAAATAAAAGTGGCTGCTAAAAAAGGGATTACCATTATTCCTTTGGCAGCAAGTGATACCGATAAGGAAACCGAGTATTTAATGAGAAACTTTGCGCTACTCACGAATGGAACCTATACATTTCTGACGAACGATAGTGGAATAGGGAATAATCATATTAAACCTACGATTGACTCTTATGAAGTTGAGAAATTGAATGATCTGCTGCTAAGAATAATTCTTCAAAGAGCAACTCTTCCGGAGTGTAGAAGGGGGATTTCCAATGAAAATATCAATAAAAAAATGGAAACCGAAATAGATAATCAAACTGATTTTAAAACAGTAGTTTTTCCAAATCCGACAAGAGGAATGATCAAAATAAAATCACCCAATGTCATTGATGAACTCTTTGTTTATGATCTTGCAGGCAAAATTATTATGAGAAAGGAAAACTTAAAAGAAAGCAAGAATACTATTGACATGACATCATATCCCGAGGGAGTATATTTGATTCGAATCCGGACCAATACCACCTGGGAAACTTTTAAGATCATTAAAAAATAATACTCAATAAAGAAAAAGAAATTTCTCCGGGAATTTCTTTTTTACTTGCTTAAGAAACATTTCTATTTTACGATTTGAATTTATTTTAATAATTTCCACCCTGAAATTTATAACCGATGAAAAAAACTTTTATAACCATAGTAGCTCTTGCTTTATTGGTGAGCTGCAAAACACAAACAGTTTCTGATACTTCAAAGGAACCTCAAAAATACAGTATCAAAAAAGATAAAGATCAGGACGGAATTCCTAATAAACAGGATCAATGTCCAGATATAGCCGGACCTGTTGAAAATAATGGCTGTCCTTGGCCGGATACAGATGGTGATGGTGTAATTGATAAAGACGATGCCTGCCCTGCAGTGATGGGAGCCGTTGAAAATAAGGGTTGCCCTTGGCCGGATACAGATGGGGACGCGGTTTTAGATAAAGACGATGCCTGTCCTACAGTTCCAGGAATGCCTGAGTATAATGGATGTCCAAAACCTAAAATGTCAGTTGCAATGGAAGTAACTAGTAGCTCAGAATATGTTGAGTCAAATAGGGTTTATAATAATCACCTTGAAACAAAAAAAATAGCTGAAAAAATCAAGGAAGACATTGATTATAATAGTGAAGAATATACTGCATTAGTTGAAAATCCATTTGAACTGACTAAAAATGAGCCGCTATCAACCTTTTCTATTGATGTAGACAATGCCTCTTATTCTAATGTTAGAAGAATGATTAATTATGGAAGTAAGGTTGATAAAGATGCTGTAAGAGTAGAGGAAATGATTAATTATTTTAAATATGATTATCCTCAGCCTGAAAAAAAACAACCATTTTCTATTAATACAGAATACAGTGATGCACCTTGGAACTCCCATCATAAACTCTTGAAAATAGGATTACAAGGGAAGAATATTCCAATGAATAATCTGCCTTCTTCCAATATTATTTTTCTGATTGATGTTTCAGGATCTATGAATGCAGAAAATAAATTACCCCTATTAAAATCTTCCCTTAAAGTTTTACTGGATCAGCTAAGACCTCAGGATAAAGTAGGAATTGTAGTATATGCAGGAAGTGCGGGAATGGTACTGGCACCTACTTCTGCTAAGGAAAAACAAACAATTATTAAAGCTTTGGATAATCTTCAGGCAGGAGGAAGTACAGCAGGAGGAGCAGGCATTGAACTGGCCTATAAACTGGCTCAGAAAAACTTTATTAAAGGCGGAAATAATAGAGTTGTACTGGCAACAGATGGAGATTTTAACGTGGGAGCTTCCTCTACAGGGGATCTTGAATCATTAATTCAGGAAAAAAGAAAGACCGGAGTTTTCCTTACCTGCCTAGGCTACGGAATGGGAAATTATAAGGATAACAAAATGGAAATACTGGCTGATAAAGGAAATGGAAACTATGCATATATAGACAACATGCAGGAAGCCAATAAGTTTTTAGGAAGAGAATTTGCAGGAAGTATCTATACCATTGCCAAGGATGTCAAGATTCAGATTGAATTTAACCCTAAATTTGTACAGTCTTACCGCCTCATTGGATATGAAAACCGAAAGTTGAGAAATGAAGACTTTACAAATGATAAAATTGATGCTGGAGAATTGGGAAGCGGGCATACTGTAACAGCACTATATGAGATTATCCCTACAGAAGTGGAATCTGACTTTCTTCCCAAGGAAATTCAATTGAAATATTCAACGACAACCCATGAAAAGGACTTCGGAAATGAATTGGCAACAGTGAAATTTCGTTATAAAAAACCTGCAGAAAACCAAAGTATGCAGATCAGTAAAGTCATTCAAAAAGAAAATATACCCATTTCAAAAACCAGCCCTGATTTTAAATTTACAGCTTCTGTAGCATGGTTTGGATTGGTTTTAAGAGATTCAAAACTCATTAAGAATAAAGATCTCAGTAATGTAGAAAGCCTTGCCAAGGAGGGAAAAAGTACAGATGAAGAAGGATACAGAGCGGAATTTATACGACTTGTTGAAAGCTATAAAACAATTAAGTAATACTTGAAAGGAACTATTAGTAAACAAACCCGTTTTACAATCCGTAAAGCGGGTTTTGTATTCTATATAACCTATTGGAATACTTTATTTTAATATGGGATTAAAAAAAAGAGGATATATTTCAAAATTAGTTTTCAAAAATTATTGAAAATTCAAAAAATATAATTACATTTGTATCAGAAACTTAAAAAGTAAACAAAAATGCAACTTTCAGAAGCAAAAGAAAAATACATTCAGACCTGGGGAACCTTTGCTACCAATTGGGGAATCAATCGTACCATGGCACAGGTACATGCTTTGCTTTTGGCAAGTGGTAAACCATTGTCTACTGATGAGGTAATGGAACAGCTTGAAGTTTCAAGAGGAAATGCCAATATGAATCTTAGGGCCCTGATAGATTGGGGAATTGTAAGAAAAGAATTCATAAAAGGAGACAGAAAGGAGTACTTTGTAGCAGAAAAAGATGTTTGGTATCTTTTCAAGCAAATTACAAAGGAACGTAGAAAAAGAGAGATTGAACCGGTAATTTCTTTTCTGGAAGAGTTAAGAAATATTGATGATGATGAATCAGAAGAAGCCAAAGAATTTATCAAGCTAATGAATGATTTCAGCTCTGTAACCGGGAAAATCAACAATATTATGGATCTGGCCATAAAGAGTGATGACCACTGGCTGGTAGGTAAAATTACCAACCTGTTAAAATAGACGAGAAAGGATGAAAATCCTTTTTTATTTCAAATAAAGTTTCAAAAATTACTGAAAGTTTTAAATTAATAATAATTATGAAAAATTTTATCATCCATTTATTTCTGATCCTTTACTTTAGAAATAGAAAAGCCTAAAATATAGACCTATGAAAACGCTCAAAAACCATACATTAATCTACGACAATGAATGTCCGATGTGTACTATATATTCCCGAGGATTTACAAAATCTGGAATGCTTGATGAAGAGGGTAGAGAAGCCTTTACCGAAATATCAATGAAAAATAAAAATCTGGTGGATTTTAATCGGGCCAAAAATGAGATAGCCTTGGTAGATCATAGCCAAAATAAAGTGGTTTATGGCTTAGACAGTTTGCTTTTAATCATTGGGAATTCATTTCCTTTATTGGCAAAAATAGCAAGAATACAACCTCTATATTGGTTTTTCAAAAAGCTGTATTCCTTTGTTTCCTATAATAGAAAACAGATTATTCCTTCAAAGAAAGAATATACAGAGCAATCTTGTGTACCAGATTTTAACTTGAAATACAGAATAGGGTATATGGCATTTGTAGCAATTTTTTCAGCCTATATTTTAAGTGTTTTTTCAGGGAAACTTGGGATGAATCTGGTTCCGAATTTCTTCAGAGAATTTTCGGTTTGTTTAGGACAAATCCTTTGGCAGACCCTATTTTTAAAAGCCTATTTAAAGGAAAAAATTTGGGATTATCTGGGAAATATGATGACTGTTTCTTTAATAGGGACCCTTCTTTTAATTCCAGCCTTGATCATCAATTTTTCTCCTGTCGCCTCTCTTATTTACTTTGGCGTAGTAGTGTTCATTATGTTTCTGGAGCACATAAGAAGATGTAAAATGTTAAAGCTGAACTATTTTCCTACCATTTCATGGATCTTGTTCAGAATAACAGCGCTGGCCATTATTATTTTGACAACCATTTAAATAGTAAAAATATGAATCACATTGAACTCATAAAAGCAGTAGAATGGAAAGACCTTAAAAAGCTTTCTGTGAAAGAAATGCTGATCGAAAATAACATCAGCCTACCATGGCTTTTGATCTCATTATTTTTAGCTTACAATGAATATTATTGGCTGGCATTACCATTCTCAGGATTTTATTTCCTGACAGCACTCAGACAGGTTCACAATGGTTTTCATAATTCTTTGGGAACTGGAAAATTTCTAACCTGGTTGTCGCTGTATTTGAACAGTCTTACCATGATAGCATCCATTCATGCTGTAAAATTCAATCACATCAGACATCATAAATTTTGTCTTTCCGAAGAAGATTATGAAGGAAAATCTGCCTCCATGAAATGGTACGAAGCTATTCTTTATGGACCCAAACATATGTTTCTGATTCATAGGGTTACCTTTAAAAAAGCAAATAAAACATACAAAAGAAATATGTTTTTGGAACTGGCTTCAATAGCTATTATTATATTTCTTGTATTTTACTTTCAAATCCATTTTTTGATGTATCATGTTCTGGTAATGATTTTTGGAGAATTATTGATGGCTTTCTTTGCCGTATGGACTGTTCATCATCATACCCATGAAAATCCCGATATAGCAAGGACACAGCGAGGATTCTGGAAAAATAAATTAACGTTCAATATGTTTTATCACATGGAACATCATCTTTTTCCCGCAGTTCCCACCATCAGACTTCCTGAGTTGGCAGAGAGAATAGACCAAACATTTCCTGAATTAAATAAAAAGAAAACCTTTTGAAATATGTCAATAATTTATTTAGAAACCTTAATCAATGCTGATATTCAATGTGTTTTTGATTGGGCAAGGAATATTGATCTGCATCAGCAATCAACTTCAAAAACCCATGAAAAAGCAATTGCGGGACGTACATCCGGTTTCATTGAAGAAAATGAAACTGTAACCTGGAAAGCCAAACATCTAGGTGTTTATCAAACCCTTACCACAAAAATTATAAGTATGGATAAACCCAACCAGTTTACCGATGAAATGCAGAAAGGAGCTTTCAAATCCCTGCATCATCAGCATATTTTTAAGAAAGTAGATGGGAAGACACTCATGATAGACATCTTTGAATTTGAATCTCCATTAGGATTTATAGGAAAGCTTTTCAATACATTTTTTCTTAAAAATTATCTTAGAAATTTTCTATTGGAAAGAAACAGGTTAATAAAAGATACGGCAGAATCTGCCCCTACAACTATCAGTAAAGAGATTGTGATCAAAATCCATTAAATAACCAAATACACCAATTATGAATTTTTTAAAAGCCGAATGGCGAAAACTAGCTATCATCAATTACGAGATTAACCCAGACCTATTATTAAAATATTTGCCTGAGGGGACAGAACTGGATTTCTATGAAGATAAATGTTACGTAAGCTTAGTAGGATTCATGTTTTTAAATACAAAGCTATTAGGCTTGCCAATCCCTTTTCATCGTAATTTTGAGGAAGTAAACCTTAGGTTTTATGTCAAGAAAAAAGAAAACGGAATATGGAAAAGAGGAGTGGTTTTCATCAAGGAAATCGTACCAAAGCCGGCCTTAAGTTTTGTAGCGAATTCTCTGTACAAGGAAAACTATCACACGATGCCTATGAAAAACTTGATTCATCAGAAAGAGGATGAATTATTGATTAAATACTCATGGAAAGATAAAAGCTGGCATTCCATTCAGATTAAGGCAGAAAATAAGGCAAAACCGATGGAAGCAGATTCAGAATTTGAATTTATTACAGAACATTATTTTGGCTTTACCAAAAAAGAAAAAAGGACTTCTGAATATGAAGTATGCCACCCAAAATGGGATTGTTATCAAGTAAAAGATCATCATGTAGAAATTGATTTTCATAAGGTTTATGGAAAAGATTTTGAGTGTCTGAATCATCAGGAACCTATTTCAGTAATGCTGGCTGAGGGATCTGAAATAGAAGTGAAAACAAAGAAGTATAGTATCTGATAAGTTTTAAATAATTATTACATAGAAGTTTGCTTCTTATTCCTAAATTTAAAAAACTATAGAAATGAAAATAATCATAGCTGGGGGTACCGGATTCCTGGGTGAAAATCTTGAGAAAAACTTTGCAGAAAAAGGAAATCAAGTGTACATTCTTACCCGTACACCCAAACGTGAAAATGAAATCTATTGGGATGCAAAAAACATGGGTGAATGGAAAAATATTCTTGAACAGGCAGATGTTCTGATTAATCTTACAGGGAAATCTGTGGATTGCCGTTATCATGAAAAGAATAAAAAAGAAATTTATACTTCAAGAATTGACAGTACCAAAGTGCTGCAGGAAGCCATGAATCTTTGTGCGGTTAAACCGAAAGTATGGTTGAATGCAAGTTCAGCAACCATTTATGTACATTCAGAAAAACATTTGAACACAGAAAATAGCGGTGTTATTGGAGATGATTTCTCAATGAACATATGTAAAAGTTGGGAACATGAATTTTTTAAGATTAAAAATGAAGAAACCCGAAAAGTAGCCCTTCGTACTTCTATCGTTTTAGGAAATAATGGAGGAGCTTTTCCGAAGCTACGAATGATCACGAAATTCGGATTGGGAGGTAAGCAGGGTAGAGGAAACCAAATGGTAAGCTGGATTCATATTAAAGACTTTTGCAGAGCGGTGGAATGGATTATTCAAAATGAAAACATGAGCGGTGCAATCAATATAACAGCTCCTAATCCAATATCTAATGAAGAAATGATGAGAAAACTTAGAAAACAGACAAACATTCCGTTTGGAATGAATGCTCCTGTCTGGCAGTTAGAAATAGCTTCAATATTTCTGAAAACAGAAACCGAATTATTACTCAAAAGCAGAAATGTTTATCCAGAAAATCTGATGAAAAGCGGATTTCGATTTTTGTATCCAGCCTTTGACGAAGTGGTTGCTGAGCTGTTTAAGAACTAATCAATTTTTCTTTTTAATCATAAAATTATTATGCCAATTACTATTACAAAAGGCTGCTTTTAAAGCAGCCTTTTGTAATAGTTGAATAGGTGATTAAAGTCTCTAATATTTTCTAGCCAGTAAAAGATTCAGTAAGAAAGTTCCTGTCCAGTTACTGTTATTGGTTCCGTTAGTCCCAACGAAGTCTATACGGGCAACAGACACTGTCAATCTCGTTCTTCCACTTGTACCATTGTTGGCCAAACTTACAAAGGATGCTGTAAATACATCAGGGAAGCTGGAATTATTTCCCGCAGTAAGAATAGGGTACATATTGGTCACATTGAAGGGCGCTCCCTGATACTCATAAACAATAGTCATTCTACTTGTATTAGAGTAAGCAGCTGTATGGGCATTGGTTACAGAGGCTTTACTGATAACCCACCATACATCGGTTCCTGTTCCTGTGTCATAAGTAGTAACAGTATGGTTTGACCAGTCATTAACTCCAGGTGATCCGTTTCCATGAGGCGGAATGGAAACCTGTGCTCCATAAATCTCCACATTACTAGGCTTAGGAAGAACCGTAAAGGATAGATCCCATGTTCCGCCGGTCGTATTACTGTTATTTACTACCTCAGCATAAGCTCCTGTTGGAATTACAAAAGAAGCAACCGGTGTGTTGTCAATCCTTAGTGTATTACCGCTAGATGCCTGAAGCGTAATACCAAATGTAGATATATTTTTGATTTTATAAATCCTTCCGGTATAACTGGTGGCTCCGGTTCCTATCACAGGAAGGGTAAACGTGGCATTATTTGCCCCATTATAAGTTATATAATGATCAGTAGGCAGGATGGTATAGTTGGTGGCCGTAACCTGACTATAGCCGGCACGTAGTGAACCGTTGATCGCTAAAGTACTGTTGGGAGTTGTTGTATTAATCCCTACTTGTGCGCTTAGGGTGAGAGTGGTAAGCAAAAGAAGTAAAATGTATTTTTTCATTTCATTTTTATTTTTGATTGGGTTTCAACAAAAATAAAAAAAAATAAGCTTGAAATACTCTGTTAAGTGAATATTTATAAATTTTTAACACAAATCTCTATATGGTGATATATTTATAATATTAAAAATCTGTTTATTAAAATTTTTCAATTCTCTACACTCTACCGAATAACATCAGAACAAAGGGGACCTTGTTTGTAATATTTGAATTATTTTCTATTATTCTGTGTATATTTTACTCATACAGTCGGATCCATATTTTAATTTCATAATAGAATAATTGGCATTGTTAGGTGCATTCATACCCCCAAAAAATATTGGTACGATATATGTACATTTTCTGTAAACCAGAATGAATTTGATTGATAATAAGTTGATTAAAAGCATTCAAAAATAGAAATATCATGAAAAAGTTATTTATTTCAACCCTGTTATTATTAGGTTTATCCGCGAATGTTTTTGCTCAAAAACACGCCCCGCTTCCTCCACATCCTTCAAAAAGCGAACTGGTAACTATTAAAATGCAGGAGCTTACCAAAAAATACAATGTTGAGAAAAAATTGATTCTCAATCATCCGCTTGCCACCAAACAGATGAAGAGAGATCAGATGAAAGCCTTAAATCAAAGATATGCCACTGAAAAGCGATTGCTTAAACAGGCTAAATAATACAGTTTTTTTGCAGTTTTTAAAATTGGAAATGACTGTTTTTATAATTTAGATTTTGATAAATTTTCAATATAAAATAATATTTATTGATAGAGAATGCGTTTTGTGTTCTCTTTTTTTGTTCAAAATTTAATAAAAACAACTTTGTTTATGCATTTAAAGATCAATTTGTAGAAACATGAAACATCCAATATTTTTCCTTAAATTCGCATAAAAATTTTTAAAGTAATGAATTACGATATTATTGTCATTGGAAGTGGTCCTGGTGGATATGTTACTGCAATCAGAGCAGCACAATTAGGTTTCAAAACCGCAATTATCGAGAAAGAAAACTTAGGTGGAATTTGTCTTAACTGGGGATGTATCCCGACTAAGGCTTTGTTGAAATCTGCTCAGGTTTTTCATTATATCAACCATGCTGAAGATTATGGATTAAATAAAGTGGAAGCTAGCTTTGAATTCCCGAATGTAATTCAGAGAAGCCGTGGTGTTGCCAGCAAAATGAGCAAAGGAATTGAGTTCTTGATGAAAAAGAACAAGATTGACGTAATTCTTGGTACTGCAAAAGTACAGAAAGGTAAAAAAGTTTCTGTTACAGAT
Source organism: Chryseobacterium sp. SIMBA_028 (assembly GCF_046535285.1). NCBI lineage: Bacteria > Pseudomonadati > Bacteroidota > Flavobacteriia > Flavobacteriales > Weeksellaceae > Chryseobacterium > Chryseobacterium sp. SIMBA_028. The sequence continues at coordinate 73,473 of NZ_JAWRWZ010000014.1, forward strand.
AAAGACGGTAAGGTAGTTGAATATACTGGAAGTCACATTATTATTGCAACAGGAGCACGTTCAAGAGAATTGCCAAACTTACCACAGGATGGTAAAAAAGTAATCGGATACAGACAGGCATTATCTCTTCCTGAGCAACCAAAATCTATGATTGTTGTAGGTTCTGGAGCTATCGGAGTAGAATTTGCCGATTTCTATAATACAATGGGAACAAAAGTAACTGTTGTAGAATTTATGCCAAACATCGTTCCTGTAGAAGATGAAGAAATCTCTAAACACTTAGAGAAATCTCTGAAAAAATCAGGAATTGAGATCATGACAAACGCTTCTGTAGAAAGTGTTGACACTTCAGGAGAAGGAGTAAAAGCAAATGTAAAAACGGCTAAAGGAAACATTACTCTTGAAGCTGATGTATTATTATCTGCTGTAGGTATTGCTGCCAACATCGAAAACATTGGTTTAGAAGAAGTAGGTATCCAGACAGATAAAGGCAGAGTTTTAGTAAATGAATGGTACGAAACGTCAGCACCTGGTTACTATGCAATCGGAGATATTATCCCAACTCAGGCATTGGCTCACGTTGCTTCTGCAGAAGGAATCACTTGTGTTGAGAAAATTAAAGGAATGCATGTTGAGAAAATCGACTATGGCAATATCCCTGGATGTACATACTGTCACCCTGAAGTAGCTTCTGTAGGTCTTACAGAAAAGCAGGCTAAAGAAAAAGGATACGAAATAAAAGTAGGTAAATTCCCTCTTTCAGCAAGTGGTAAAGCGACTGCTAACGGAAATACAGATGGTTTCATCAAAGTGATTTTCGATGCTAAATATGGTGAGTGGTTAGGATGCCACATGATTGGTGAAGGAGTAACTGATATGGTTGCAGAAGCTGTAGTAGCAAGAAAATTGGAAACTACAGGTCACGAGATTATCAAATCAATCCACCCGCACCCAACAGTTTCTGAAGCGATTATGGAAGCAGCAGCAGCAGCTTACGGTGAAGTAATTCACATCTAATCTGAAATTATACAGAAATTTATATAACAAAAGCTCAGATTTTTCTGAGCTTTTTTAATTGATTTTCATGAAAAAAATTACCTTTTTATTTTCTTTACTCTGCTTTGTATTTGTGTTTTCTCAGAAGCAATTTCAGTATAAAGAAAATCATTTTCCTGTAAAATATGTATTAAAAAACTCTACAGATACGATCAAAACAAGAGTTCAAAATATTGGGATTTTTACTAATAAAAAATTTTCAGCGGCTACTTACATCAAACAAGTGAATATGTTGGATTCTTTGGGAAATAAGAATGTGATAAGTGAATTTGATATTGATTATATGGAAGTTACAGACCCTCAGAATGTGATAAGAAAATTTACTTCTTCAACATCACTTCATCTTGCTAAAAATGATTTTGGTCTTATAGAAATAGTATATCATGGTAAAATAAGTTGGTATAGAGATTATTTTTACGTTGGACTGGTTGGCTACAAAATGAATAAAGTAGATTTTCTAATTGATCAGAAAGATGGAAAACTTACCAATGAATCCGGTTTTTTTAATCCTAGTATTAAAAATAATCTTAAAGAAAAATTGAAAGATTATCCTGAACTTCTGGCATTAGTTGATAAATCAAAAAAAGATGAAGATATTATCAAAGTTCTTGAATTATATAATAATGAATAATGTACCTATTTGAAAGGTAAATAAATAAAAATTCTAATCGCACAATCACAGATTTTGTCTGTGGTTTTTTTGTGAAAAATAACTAATTTCGGTAAAAATTTAACATGAAAAATAAATCTATCATAACCCTTTTTATGCTGGCGGGAATAGTGACCCTGGCACAAAATAAAAATGAATTTGTAACTCCCAATGAAAATCTCGTTGCAGAAAATATATTGCCCATTCCAAAGTCTTTAGGTCAGGCCATTAAAAAATATTCAGAAGGAAGAAATGCAAGCCTTGCAGATATTCCTCCGAATGGTAAAGAGATTCTTGCAGTTACCCGCTTTGGTTCTACGAATCAATTGCATAAGATCATTACACCAATGGGTGCGAGAAAACAAATTACATTCTTTGAAGAACCTGTGAATACCGCTTCCTATGAACCTACAAAAGGAGAATATCTTGTGTATTCAAAAGATACAGGCGGGAATGAATTTGGACAGCTTTACAGCCTGAATTTGAAAACGATGGAGTCTAAACTTCTTACCGATGGCGGGAGGTCTCAAAACGGCGGAATTACCTGGAAAAAAGATGGTTCCGGACTTTATTTTACTTCCACCAAAAGAAATGGAGGAGATCGTGATATTTATTATATGAATCCTTTAAAACCGGAAGAAACACAATCTATTTTAGAACTAAAAGGCGGTGGCTGGGGAATCAATGATATTTCTGATGATCATAAAAAACTGTTGATCACAGAATATGTTTCTGCTAACGATTCCTATCTATATATCTATGATCTGGAAACAAAAAAACTGGAGCCTATTACCGACCGAAAAGAAAAAGGAATTGTTCAGCTTAATGCCTCTTTTGGGAAAAACCCGGATGAAATTTACTACGTTACAGACCGTGACAATGAGTTCAGCAGATTGGCCGTTTTTAATGTGAAAACTAAAAAAAATAATTACCTGACGAGCTCCATCCCATGGAATGTTGAAAGTTATGATTTATCTAAGGATAAGTCGAAGCTTACTTTTATTACCAATGAAAGTGGGATCAATAAGCTCTATATCTTAGATGCAAATACACAGAAATATGCAGCTGTGAATAAAATCCCTGTGGGGCTTTTAGGTGGAGGTAAGTTTTCCGGAGATGGAAAAACTGTTTATTTTTCACAGTCTACAGCCAATTCCGGTTCAGATATCTATAAGTTGGATGTTGCTTCTCAGACTATTGAAAGATGGACGGAGAGTGAACTTGGTGAAATGCAGCCCGCAGATATGGCTATTCCAAAATTGATCAATTGGAAAAGCTTTGACGGAATGAAAATTACAGGCTTTTATTATCCTGCACCAGCTAAGTTTACCGGAAAAAGACCGGTTTTAATCTCTATTCATGGTGGTCCGGAGGGACAATCAATGGCGAGTTCTTTAGGAGGTTCCAATTATTTTTCCAATGAAATGGGAATTGCCCTGATCTATCCTAATGTAAGAGGGTCTTCAGGATTTGGGAAAACTTATATTGCAGCAGATAATGGATACCTGAGAATGAATTCTGTGAAAGATATTGGTGCTTTATTAGATTGGATTGCTCAGCAGCCGGAGCTGGATAAGGATAGAATTATGATTACAGGTGGAAGCTATGGCGGATTTATGACACTGGCGACAGCATATGAGTATGCTGATAGAATCAGATGTTCAATGGATGTAGTAGGAATATCTGACTTTAATACTTTCCTTAAAAATACAGAAGAGTACAGACGTGATCTAAGAAGAGTAGAATATGGTGATGAAAGAATCCCTAAAATGGCCGAATTCTTTACTAAAATAGCTCCTCTGAATAATATTGACAAGATTAAAAAACCAATGTTTATTGTACAGGGAACCAATGATCCAAGAGTTCCGGTTTCCGAAGCTATTCAAATGCGTGATAAACTAAAAGGACAGGGGAAAACAGTATGGTATCTTGAGGCTAAAAATGAAGGACATGGATTCAGGAAAAAAGAGAATATAGATTTCCAGCGTCTGGCGATGATCAGATTTATGCAGGAATACTTGTTGAAATAAGACCATTAGGCTAAAATATTGGCCTAACATACATTACGCTCATGAATATTTCATTGAATATTTATGAGCGTATTTTTTATTATAGATGATTAATTTGTATCAAAATACCAGTGCATTTTATGATCAGTTAAGTTAAGTAAGTTTAAGAAAGGGGTTGCTTTGAGTCATTTTAAAAACAAGTTTTTGTTAAAATAACTTTAAAATCAGCATATTTATAAAAATTAACCTGATTATATCAAGCTGTTTTCATACATTTATTCTATGAATTTTGAGAAAGTAGGACTAGTTTTGTCAGGTGGCGGTACCAAAGGAATCGCTCATGCAGGGGTATTAAAATTCTTAAAGGAAAAAAATATAGAAATAGACATTCTTTCATGCTGTAGTGCAGGATCTATTGTTGGATGTCTTCATGCTATCGGAAAAACTCCCGATGAAATTCTGGAATTTTTCAATTCTGTATATTTTTTTAATTGGAAGCACTTTGCTTTTAACCAGCCGGGATTGGTTTCCTCAGTTATTTTCAGAAACTATTTAAGACCTATTTTTCATGATATGAAATTGGGTGATTTGGATATTGACGTGAAGATCGTAGCTACAGAATTGGTGGGTGGAACCCAGAAAATTTTTGACAAAGATTTTGAAGTGGTTGATGCCATTATTGCCTCATGTTCTATCCCCGGAATTACAACCCCTTACATTATTGGAGAAGAAATGTATTGTGATGGAGGTGTTTTGAATAATTTTCCTGCCGATATCATCAGAGATGAATGTGATAAGCTTATTGGTGTATTTGTTTCCCCACCCAATGAGGCTAAAATTAAAGACCTGAATTCTATTAAGGCCATTGTCTCCCGTTCTTATGATCTTCTTTCCTATAGAATAGAAAAAGTGAAATTCGATTACTGTGACTGGTTCATATCTTCCCAAAAATTGGCTACCTACGGAACATTTGAACGTGGAAAAGACCGTCTTGAGCAGATTTTTAATATCGGATATGAAGCCGCAAAAGAAAGTTATGATGGCAGCCGTTTTCTTATAGGGTTAAGCCAATCCGGCGCATAATAAAAGATGCCGGAAAATATGTTTCTCTTCCAGCATCTGCTTAAACTAATCTTATATTAATTTTTTACTACCTGCCCGTCCTGGCGGACTATTTCTTGATCATTTGTATCATAAACAACCAGTGTATAAGGCGCTTTTTTAGCAGAATCAGTAAGGTAATTTCTCCAAACCTGATAGCTATGCCCCTCGTTATTAAAGCTGATATAATAATTTCCTCCCGTTCCATCAGGAATCAGTTCACCATCACTGATAATCATGCTTGGTTTAGCTGTAATTTTTGCACCAGCATTCCAGGATTGATAAAGGTATTTGCCATTAGGCTGCTTATCAATTCTGATCTTAAATTTTTTTGTTTTAATAATTACCGTCTTAGGTATTTTTTGAAAAGTTGAATGAAGAGAAACACTGTTGGTTTTTAAGTCATTCGGAATTTCCTTAGCATAGACAAAAGAAAACTGAGCTAAAGAAAATGCTCCTAATAAGAAATACTTAATCATATTATAATGGTTATTGGTTAACTTTTCAAACACCATCAAATATGACGCCATTTTTTAGGATTATAATAATGAAAAAGTTGCTAGATAATTATCCTGCCAAACCTTTCGATTTGTCTTTCCTCCGGAGTAGGGGAATATTTAAATTTTCATATACTTAGGTATACTTTATAGATATCATATTTGCACTTAAATAATCTTAAGTGTTAAAGACAAATTTGGAACTTTTTAAAGTATTAAAATATATTATTTTAATTGGAAATAGCAGTATAGCTGGCAAAGGCCTCTTCTAGGCTGTTAAATTTCCCCTTGAACTCGTCAATAGGGCAGTCCTGAAGAATATTTCCCTTATGAATAAGAATTACTCTTGAGCAAAGTGCCTCCACTTCCTGCATAATGTGAGTAGAAAGCAGAACTGTTTTTTGCTGGCCAATCTCTTTTACTACATTTCTGATTTCCAGAATCTGATTAGGATCCAGTCCGTTGGTAGGCTCATCAAGAATCAACAGATCCGGCTGATGGATAATAGCTTGTGCCAATCCAACACGTTGTTTGTATCCTTTGGAAAGTTGTCCTATTTTTTTTGATTTTTCAGGAGTAATTCCTACCAGTTCAATCACTTCATCTACTCTGGATTCAGAGATTTTATGGATATTGGCTACAAACTGAAGATATTCCTTTACGTACATTTCCAGATAAAGCGGATTGTTTTCAGGAAGAAAACCTATTTTCTTTTTGCTCTGGATTTCATTTTCAGAAATATTTAAACCATTAAAAATAATCTCTCCCTGATCAATTTTCAGTGCGCCTACAATGGATTTCATCAATGTGGATTTTCCGGCACCATTGGGACCAAGAAGACCGATGATTTCATTTTTGTCAATAGAAATATTGATATTATCTAGGGCAGTCTGTTCACCAAATTTTTTTGTCAAATTGATTATCTGAAGCGGCATAATTTTTAATGTCTTTCTGCAAAAATAAAATAAAAAAACTCATTCAATGGAATGAGTTTCGTAATATTTTTAAATTATAATTATTTTCTTGCTTTTTTCTTGCTTCCACCAGATGCAGGGGTGGCAGTAGAGGCTGTATTAGTGCCTTTTGTAGCTGTACCTTGGTTAATGGTAGCAGGCTTGTCATACATAGAATACTTACCGTTGGTTCTTCCAAAAATTTTATCAACCTGTTTTTGTGTTAGAAACTGTGATTTTCCAACGTATTTACGGTTTTTGTTGATATATTGGATGAATTGTACGGTTGGCTTACCATAGTTCTTTTCATAATGAAGCTCGATAATATCGTTGGGAAGCTCCAATACTACATTTTCATCAGGAACAGATATAAAGCCGTCCAAAATAAGTTTATATAGTCCTGCAACGTCTCCATTCAGGTTTTGAAATGAAAAAGATCTGATTGTATTCAGGTTGCTGGTGTTCAGGTCCTGGTAGTTAACCGTAAACTTGTCTTCTTTTTTATATAAACCAACAGAGTTGTCTTTGCCGATTTCCACCAAACTTTCATTTTTCAACACTTTAATCTGAGAGAAAACTGAAATACTGAACATACATGTAATAAGTAGAATTATTTTTCTCATAGGATGAATTTTAATGTTTTATAAATTGGTGCACATAAATTTACTAATAAAAATGCTAAAAAGCAATTTTATTCATTTACACAAAAGTAATACTTTTTTTTAATATCTGTAAGATATTGAATATTGATTAAATAGTAAGTTTTAAAAATGTAACGTATTGTTATTCAGTGTTTTTAATGTCTTTTATTTAAAAATATTTCTACTCAGATAGATGGAAAGTATTTCAATGTAATGTCTTGAAAAACAGTTTGAAAAAAGATTTTTTAAAGTGTAAAGTAAAAAAATCCTTTAAAGAAATGTTAAAAAATAATGTGCTCAAACAGTAAAATGTGAATTGCTCATTAATAATAGATTATAAGTTACTAATGAGCAGTTATAATAGTCTGTTTTTTGAAACAGAAGATATAAAAATATCAAATTCTTGTTTATAACTCCGTCCAACAGGAATCTGATGATTACCCAGATGAACTTCATTATTATTGTAAGCAGAAACAAACTTTGCATTTATAATAAAAGATCTGTGGATCCTAACAAATCCCTTTGATACAAGTGCAAATTCAAGCTCTGTTATTTTACTTTTTGAGATAAAACTCAGGCTGGAAGCCATTGTCACCTTAATGTCATTTCCCTGACTTTCAATATAGACAATTTCAGAAAGTGTGAGTTTCCGATGCATTCCCTCTGTTTTTAGAATGATAAAATCATCTTTGGAAGTAGAATTTCTGAGTATTCGTTCCACAGACTTGAAAAAGCGTTCAAAAGTAATAGGTTTCAAAAGATAATCTACGGCCTCCAGTTCGAAACCTTCAATGGCAAAATCACGATAGGCTGTGGTGAAAATAGTCTTTGGTTTCTGAGAAAGGGTTTTTAAAAAATCAATTCCGTTTAAGTGAGGCATATGAATATCTAGGAACATCAGATCTACCGTTTGGTTCTGAAGTAATTTATAGGCCTCCATGGCATTTTCAGCTTTCCCAACCAGTTTAAAATGGTCAATCTTGGAAATATGGTTTTCCAGTAATGTTGCTGCCAGAGGTTCGTCATCTACAATGATACAGTTAATCATAGTGTGCAGGAGTGATTATTTCAACGTTAAAAATATTGTTTTCCTGAGAAATATTAAAGATAAAATGTTCTTGATAGTGATATTCCAGCTGTCTTCTTACATTTTGCAATCCAATTCCTTTTTCATTGCTGCTTTCATTATTTTCAAAAGTATTTTTAATTTTAAAAATGGATTGCTTCTGAGTGGTTTCTACTTCTATTTTTATTTCTGTTGGTCTTGAACTTTTTCCGGCACCATGCTTGAAAGCATTTTCCACAAGGGTAAGATAGAGCAATGGAGGAACGGAACCGGAGGATTTTATATGGACCTGTTTTGTTATTTTTAACCTTTTATCAGGATACCGAAGACTTTCCAATGCAATATAATGGTCAATAATAGTAAGCTCATCAGCAATAGAGACCCATTTTTTCTGTCCTTTATATAAAATGTAATCCAAAATATCTGAAAGCTGGCTGATGGATTGAGAAGTCTTTTCCGAATGCGTGATTGAAAGTGAGTAAATATTATTCAATGTATTGAACAAAAAATGAGGGTTAAGCTGGGATTTAAGTGACTTTAGCTCCAGTTCGGTCTTTTCCTTTTGCAGCTTCATGGTATTTTCCTTTTCATCTTTATAACGTATGAAAAACATGATTGAGATAAAGATAAATGCTCCACTGATAATCGGAAATGTATAATGCAGTAAAAGATACCTAATGTCTGTAAAAATGCTTACAAGACTGTCCTTGGATTCATTAATGAAAAAAGGCTCAGCCATATAAACGATAAAAATCCTGTTGATCACTGAGATAGCGTATAGACTTATTACAAGAGCGATTGAAAATTCAACATACTTTTTTCGGTCAAAAAAATGACGAATCAAGAGATAGTAAATAAAATTGGCACCTATAATCTGAAAAATCCAGTGGCAGAAATTGTAAATGACCAGCTCCTTAATGATGCCATCGCTATATTCACCATAGGACCTTGCAATCCCAAACAAAAATAGGGCAACCCAGAAGAATAGCTGGAAGTATAAAGTTGGTCTGAAATGTGTTCCTGTTCCGGTTTTCATCTTCTTCAAAAATAAGAAAACTTAAAATAAAGTACGTAAATATGAAGTAAAGAACAGCAAAATAATGACCAATAACAACGACCAGTATTCAGACTGCATATTTTACCATTGACATAGAATTGGCTGCTTTCTGTATCTCTATTAAAAAAGCACAAAGGAATCTAGCAATATTTGCAGTAAAAAACATGAGAGCAGAACGACCTGAAAGATTTTATGGGTTAGATCACCTGAGAGCCTTAGCTATTTTACTGGTTTTATTATATCATTATCGTGCCTTTAAACATCCTGTTTGGATTGAAACTGTTGGGAAGTTTGGCTGGACTGGTGTTGATCTGTTTTTTGTTTTAAGTGGTTTTCTTATTTCGAGTCAGTTGTTTAGGGAAATAGAAAGTAGAGGGAGAATCAGTTTGAAAACATTTTATATCAAAAGGTTTTTTAGGATCATTCCTTCTTATCTTTTTACTATTTTTCTTTATTTTATTATTCCTTTTTTCAGAGAAAGAGAAGCATTGCCGCCCTTATGGAAGTTCATTACATTTACTCAAAATTACGGGTTAAATGTCATTGATCAGGGGACATTTTCTCATGCATGGTCTTTGTGTATTGAAGAGCAATTTTATCTTATACTTCCTTTACTGCTCTTGGTTTTAATGCCCGTAAAACTGCTTAAATATCTTGCCGTTTTAATCATTTTCCTCATTGCTTTTTCGATGATGCTAAGGTGGGTAAGCTGGAATGAAACTATTGCTTTTTTGGATCATAATTCTCTGGAATTCTGGCGTTCATGGTACATGAAAATATATTATCCGACCCATACAAGACTGGATGGACTTGGAACCGGTGTGCTGATTGGGTATTTAATGCAATATTCTTCATGTTTTAAAAATATGGTTCATCGTAAAGGAAACTGGCTCTTTATTTTGGGAGTCGTGTTGTTGGGATTTTCATTTTGGATGTGCAATGAGCAGGCTTCAAAGAATGCTTCTGTATTTGGGTTTACGCTGGTGGCTATAAGCTATGGTATGATCGTTATGTCTGCTATTTCAGAGTCTTCATTTCTTTCGCGCAAGAAACTTTATATTACGTCGGAACTGGCAGCTTTGTCCTATGCCATTTATCTTTCACATAAAGGAATTATTCATATTGTTCAGAATGTTTTTGACGGTTTTGATATTCAGACTTCGGATAGTATATGTTTAACTGTATGTTTTCTAGCGTCTATTGCAGGTGGCCTAGGGTATAGGTTTATGATTGAAAAGCCCTTTGCTGCTATTAAATCAAAAGTCTTGAAAGATAATTTTCTGTAATTTATTCAAAAAAAATGTTTTTGGATCAACGAAAAGGCGCAAGGAATTGTAATGGCTTATTGTTTTTAAGGCGCAAGAAAATCCTTGATTTTCAGCAGAGATTGTAGAAATGTAGTAAAATAAGAATATTTAAGATAAGGAAAAAGGCAGCCCCAAAATTGGAACTGCCTTTTTTATTTTGTTGTTTCTGAGCTATTGTCAGAGCTATTTTGAAGTAATGCTTTTCAAAATTACATTTTTGATGGCAGCTTCTTTAAAGCTCCAATATTCACTGCTTTTTGGCATTTGATTTTCAAGAACAATCAAACTGGTATCTGTAGAGGGGAAATATACATTTAGGCATGTAAATCCATCACCAAGACCTGTTACCGCATAATAATCAAGACCTGCTTCCTTAATGAAACGGATATTATAACCAAATCCCATGCTTTCTTTTCCGAAAACATTATGTTGAGAGGTTGTAGAGGGGGTAAGAATCAGCTTTTGAAATTTTGGAGAAAGAAGTTTTCCTTTAAATAAGGCATCATCCCATTTTGCAAGATCCTGAACGGTGGAAATAACTCCTGCAGCAGGGGCAATATCCTCGTTTAAGAAAGAACTTTCAACTTTCTTGAATTGATTGTCCTCGCTCATATAACCCGGAACAAGAGATGGTTTGCTTTTAGTATTATAAATAAATGTTTTTTCCATTTTCAGCTTTTTGAAAAGAGAATTTGCCAGTTCTGTAAAGCTTTTACTATTGGTGTTTTGAAGAATTTCTCCTAACAGTATGTAGGATAAGTTTCCATATTTGAACTGTGAGCCGGTTTTGAATGCAGCGGGCTTCTCAAGATCTACAATTCCGTGTGTATGATTCAGAAGATGGTGTATGGTTACTGAATCTGCCCAGGATTGGGTAATGGTAGGCAAATATTTTTTTATGGGTGCCTGAAGATCAAGCTTTCCTTGTTCTGCTGCCTGTAAAATTAAAACAGCAGTAACTTGCTTTGAATTCGACATGACTTCAAACTGATCATCGGTTTTTAAAGCAATCTTTTTTTCAAAATCCTTATAACCATTGGCTTTCAGATATTTTGTTTTTCCATTTTGAGAAACCAAAACAACACCATTAAACTTCAATGGAGTAGAAGCTGTTATGATGCTGTCTATTTTATGAGAATACTGTGTGGTTTTTTGCGCTTTTGTATTGATGAATAATAGGGTAGAAATAGTTATTGCAGAAAATAATTTTGTCTTCATCATGAGGTTATTTTTTGTTGTAATAATGATAGGTTGCCTTAGAAATATCTGCAATGATGGCTTCTGCATTTTCAAACTTCTCGTAGGTATCGTGTACAAAAACGGCAATGTATATTCTTTTTTTATCTGAAAGTTCAATGATCCCAAAATCATTTATAGCTCCTGTCATTCCAGCTTCATTGGTAAAGGAAGTTCCCGTACGGTGGGCTATTTTAATCTTTTTGGGAAGATGGGCCTTGAGTCTTTTGGCTCCTGATGCGTTATTAAGCATAGCGGTGTACAACCATTTTGTATGTTCCTTGTTCAGAATTTCTCCATTGTAGAAACGTTCGAGTAGGCTGATGGCTTCGTTGGGGGTTATTGTATTGATAAATTGTGATTCCCAATCCTTGTGCATATCTTCTTCATTGTTTTTAATGAAGAAGTTTTTACTGTTAATGAATTTTTGAACAGGTTCAGGACCACCAATTAATCGTAGAAGGATATCCGTTAGATTATTATCACTGTAGGAAACCATCCATTGTATTGTTTCCTCTAAGGTCAGTTCAATATTGCCTTCAGGATGTTCTTTTTGAAATGGGCTCCATGTGTTTTCTAAAAGTTCTTCTTTTTTGATGTAAATCTTTTGTTGTAGAGAAAGTTCACCTTTTTCTACCTTATGAAGAATGGCTAAGGCAATGTGAAACTTTACAGTACTCAGCATGGGATAAAGCTTATTTCCATTAATCTGTATGACCTCTTTTTTGGGAGTCTCCATAATGGATACTCCTACATCTGCTTTCTTATTGGCAATGATGGATTCAATTATCTTTTTTAGTTCCGGATTAGTATGGGTTTGTGAAAAAAGGGGTAGATTTAAAAGTAGGACAAACAGGGTGAGAATAATTTTTCTTGACTTCATTTTGTGGATGGTTATTGGCAATGACTTTTGATTTCAAATATATGTATTTCCTGTTCTTCTTTTAATGGTTCGTCGGTATTTATTATTAATAAGTTTTGCATATAGATTCAGGTTATTTTTAATGATAAATTAATTAGTCATATTTATAAACCTATTAAACCTATGTTTAATACCAGTTTCAGAATTATTACTCATGAAAATAATATATATTAATACGAAAAGTACTTATTGAGCGTTATGAATATAGTTGTGGCTATAAATTTTGTAGCTGTAAAGTCAATAGATATTGAGAAAAGAGATTTCTATTGATAATCAAGATTGTATAAAATGACATCATTTCAAAAAAATGGTGTCATTTGTTTTTTGTGAACAATCTATAACCACGGATGTTTTATAAATTTAATTACTTTATGAATAATCTTTTTTATAAATTAATCAAACCTTCTTGAGGATCGTTTACTATTTTCATTACGCATAAATTTATGATTATATTCTATGAGAAATAGACCGTTATCAGTTGTTTTTTGGTTGAATTCATTTTACCTTTCGTTTTTATATTTTCGATTATTTTGGCTTTCGGATGGAAAGGAAACGGAGGAGCTTCTGACTTACAAATATATGTTGTATTCGGTTTTTCTGGTGTATCCTTTATTTATTTTTGCATCCTTTATTTTTTCTAAGGAATTTAAAGCAAACATCCTGCTGAAAGGCCTTATTGGACTTTTGCTTCTTTCAGGACCGGTGCTCTATTTTTACACTTTCGATCTGTTTGAACAAAAAGAACTTTTTTACGGATATGTGATTACATTAGTTCAGTGCCTGATTCAATCATTCAAGGTAAAGGACGAGGAAATGATTGCACGAATTGCCAGTGTTTTTGCGGTAAAGCTGTTGCTGTGGTTTGTAGTTTTACTGTTGTCCATGCTTTCGCTTAAATTGTATTCTGACAGGGATATCCTGATGCATATGCTGTTTGGTGGCTTCTATTATTTCTGTGTTGGAATTCTTGATATTTTGATTGTTCGATATAGGTTTCTTACCGAGAAGTAGCCGGATTCTAATAAAAAGACACCATTTTAAATACAAATGGTGTCTTACTTGAAATATATTAAAATTGTAATTTTTGCTAATTTTTATCTATTCATTCTGTTTGATTTGCGGGTTATTATTAATCTCTTTATTCGGTATTTGGAATCTGAATTTATCCGGTGTCAGGTTAAATCTTCCAAAAGTATGGTTCGTTCCGGTATATACTCTTTCTAAAGGAGTGTTGAGTCTTTTCATATCAAACCAAGCGTAGCCTTCGCCCCAAAGTTCAATTCTTTTTTGCAAGATGATTTCATTAATCAGCTCATTTCCTGTTTTTGAAGATAGGGTATAGGCCTTATCTCTTTTGGAGGCAATTTCAAATAATACCTGTCTGGCTTCTGCCTCTCTTCCTTGTCTTGCAAGGGCTTCCGCTTGTACATAATATAAAGAAGAGGCTCTGATATAAATATAATCACCCTCAAAAAGACTAGGGTCCTTAAACTTCCAGCTCACATAGGCAGGATAGTTTTTGGTCTTTCCATTAAAGGTGTATTTGGCTCCCTGGCTTCCGTTGAATACCTTTTTACGGTAATCTGTTTCCGGAATGGCTTCATACAGACGCTTATCTATCAGTTTATAGATTTGGGCAGCTCCGGCATATCCTTCATTGGTATTATCAAACATTGAGAAGAAAGAAGCATAATAATTTCCAATACTCATCGTGGAAATCGTATTATGGAACCCCCAAATAACCTCAGGATTATTGATGGTGGAAAATCCTGTAGATGTGTACTCATTTTCTGTCATCAGAGCAACACCCTGTTTACTTTCTTCGGCATACTTTCCTGCTTTAGTATAGTCTCCGGTCTGTAGAAATACCTCAGAAGCAATGGCCTTGGCAGTTCTCTGGTCTATCTGGGCTCTGGATTGGCGTGCAAAACTGTCCAGCAGTATTATAGATTCTTCTATGTCTTTAGTGATTTGTCCGTATACTTCAGATACTGTTGATCTTGGAAGTCCCTGATTAGGATTGCTGCTTGTAAGGACAAGAGGTACTCCCGGTTCCGACTGGTGTCCTTTATAATCATTGGCGTAAAAACGAACGAGATAAAAGTAGGAATAGGCTCTTAAGGCAAGGAGTTGTCCTTTAATGGCTCTATTTTTAGTACTATTATCATTCTTTAAATCATCAAGAAGCTTATTAATTACAAATATCCTTGCATAAAAAGTGGTCCAAACGATCTCTGAGGCAGAATTGCTGGCATTGGTGGCGTCATAATTATAGAACATTCCCAAATGCTGGTTTTTAGCTTGTATCACATCATTAGACATCAGGTCTGCACCTGCTTTTATAGCCATAATTCCAAAGTCAGAATGAAGAGTTGTACCTCCAGCTCCGTTGCTTCGAAGATCCAGGTAGATCCCGCCCAGAATTTTTTCTGGTTTAGATTGATCATCATTCAGCTGTTCACCGGAAATATCACTTTCCGGTAAAGTATTCAGATCATTGGCACAGCTGTTGGTAAGGAGGCCAATACCTATGGCTGCTATAAAGTATTTTATTGTTTTCATAATTTCTTTTTAAAATGTTAGTTTAAACCCAAGAGAAACACTTGATAAGAGAGCGTATTTATATGGATCAGATACCCCTGTTAAGGAAGCTCTTGGATCATATCCCTTTCTTTTAGACCATAGATAAAGATTGTTTCCTGTCAAATAAATCTTTAATCCTGATAAGCCTGCCTGTTGAGCAAAACCATCAGGAAGCTGATATCCTAATGTAACATCCTGAAGACTGATATAATCCGATTTTATCAGATAAAGTGTTGAGTTTTCGTTTTGGCTAGTAGAAGTCAGGTCAACACGTGGCAAGGCTGCATTTGGATTTTCCGGAGTCCAGGTTTTATCCAGATCAGTTGTGTAATTAGAACCGTAAGTATTAGAATGGAATAAGCTTCTGTAAATATCATCATAGCCATATCCGCCAAACTGGTAGGCAAAATTAACGGCCAGACTGAATCTCTTGTAGGTAATATCCGTTCCAAATCCACCATATACCTTTGGAATTGCTGATTTTCCTGTATTATAATCGGTTGCTTCCTTGTAATTATTGGTAATGGTTTTCTCTGCCTGTTGAGTAGTCGGATTGATGGAAGTACGATACCATAAAGCGTCTCCATTCTCAGGATTTACCCCTGCAAACTCTTTTAAGTAATAGGTATATCTGTCCCCACCCTCAGCTAAGATGAATAACCCTGTTACAAGCCCTGTGTTTCTTTGTTCAGCAGGAAGCTTTGTGATTTTGTTTTTATAATGAGTGGCATTGGCATACACATTCCATTGAAGTTGTTCTGTATGCACCAAATCTACATTAATGTTAGCCTGAACTCCTCTGTTGGTCATGTCCCCGATATTCCCATACTTCACATAAGAACCCGCATTGGATATAGGCAAAGGAAGCGTATAGATCATATCTGATACTTTTCTCTCAAAATAATCAGCATTTAAGTTGATTCTGTTGTTTAAAAGAGAGAGTTCAAAACCGGCGTTCAGGTTCTTGGAGGTTTCCCATTTTAAGTCTTTATTTCCTTGTTTTTTTAGAGATAGAACAGGTTTGTCATCTCCAAAATTGTTGATTCCGTAGATGTCCTGATAAGCATAGTAATCCCTTGTGGTACTGTCCAGAAGAATGTTGTCATTTCCCTGCTGGCCATAAGAAGCCTTTAATTTTAAGTTGCTAATGATACTGTTGTCTCTAAGGAAGTCCTCTTTAGTAACGTTCCATGCCAGACCCAATCCATAAAAATTACCCCATCTGCTTTCCGGAGAAAAAACAGAAGAACCATCCCTACGAATATTAGCATTAAAGAAATACTTCCCATCATAATTATAAAGTAACCTTGAGAAATATCCTTCTACAGCATATTCATAACCGCTTCCTGACAAGTCTGTGATCTTTACGGCATTATCAAAGGACAATGAGTTAGGTAATAAAAGCTGCTGTTTTGTTCCAGAGAATCCCTCGCTTTTTATCTTGTTTAATTCGTGACCGATAAGGATATTAAAGTTGTGCTTATCCAGTTTCTTTTGATAGGTAAGCAATTGTTGGTGATTCAATGTATACTTAAATATAGATCCCTTAGAAATAGTTCCTCCTACAGATGAAGAAGTTCCACCCTCCGTATTTCCAAACCGAAGATCTTTTAAGTTTTCAAGGTATGCCCCAAAATTATAAGTGAAATCCAGTCCCTTAATAATTTCATAGTTTACCCCCAGATTGATATTGGCAATATTGCTGGTAGTTTGAGATTTATCCTTTTGTAGATTTCCTACAGGGTTTTCAAAAACGGCATATGATCTTGTAGATCCATTGGGACCTTGTCCGTCTCCATAATCGTATAATGGATTTCCGCCAGCATCATATACCGTTTGATAATTGTCATTTCTAAGGAAAACAGGATAAAAAGGAGATATATTTCGGGCAAACTGGAACGGGTTAGAAAAACCACTTGTTTCTCCAAAATTCTGCTGGCTGTAGGTATATGATAGAGCACTGGTTAGCTTCAGCTTTGGAGTGATCGTATAGTCCAGATTAGATCTTATCCCAAATCTTTCAAATCCGGAAGAAATAAGATAACCTTTATCATCCAGATAATTAAGTGATGTATAGGATTTTAGCTGATCACTACTGGCATTAATTCCCAAGGTAGCTTCTCGCCTTAATGCAGGCTTAAAAAGTAACTTCTTCCAGTTATCCTGATACAATAGCTGAGCATCAGGATTAAAGGATCCGTCCTGTCTTATTAACTTGCTAAAAGGAACATTGTATGCGTTGTATCCCAGGCCGTTTAGCGCTTTAAGTCCCTCTTCATGAGGGGTATTGACTGATGGAGTTGCTCCTGGTTGGGTTAACCTTGCAACCTCTCCAATTCTTGCTCTGTTATAATATGCAGTATAATAATCCTGAGGTGAAGTATACACCGAATAATCCTCGATGGACCTGAAATTGACTCCAGTTTTCACATCTGCTTCAATATGCAGTCCTTTGCTTTTACCTCTTTTGGTGTTTACAATGATGACTCCATTGGCCCCTCTGGAACCGTATAATGCATTGGAAGAAGCATCTTCAAGAAAGGAAATACTCTCAATATCAGAGGAAGAAATACTGTTCAGATCCCCGTTGTAAGGAATACCGTCCAAAACAATTAAAGGATCACTGGAAGCATTGATGGAACCAATTCCTCTCATTCTTATCGTAGGCTGGGAGCCGGGCTGTCCAGATGAAATTACCTGTACACCGGCAACCTTACCTCCAATGCCCTGAAGAACATTCCCATTTTGAAGATTAGACAGATCCTTTGTCTTTAAAGACTGTACCGATCCTGTTATCTCTTCCTTTTTCTGCTTTCCAAAGGCTACCACCACCACTTCCTTGATGGAGGTCTCCTGAGAAAGACTGTCTTTTTTTTGTGCAAAGCCATATTCTGCGAATAAGAGCACGGCCAATACACCAAGTTTGCATTGTTTTTTTCTCATTATATTAATCTTAGGTTTAAAAAATTGAATGTGTGTATTACTATTTATCTTCCCAATTAGGAAAATAGATCCCCAGCCTCCTTTTTCAGGGAGGTGCTAGAAAGAAAATGTTAAAATAGAGGAGATGTACCCGGATTAAATAGGCCTTGAGCTTATCGGGCTTTAATTCCTACAATAATGTGCATATTTCTTTTGGGATTTATGGCATCATCATTTTACACATCATAGATCCAAAACACATGTCCTTAGAATTGATATTGTGTTTTGAAAGACCATTTTCTGTACAACATTGAGATTGAACAGACGCTTTAGCCACGATAGTGTATAGGTAAGAATTAAAGTCATTCTTATTCATGAGAATAGAGTTTATTTTTTTTAACTGGGTCAAAATTATTTATTTATTCGGGAACCCCTGCAAATAGGGAATATGAGAAATATCATATAAGTCTACTAATTTAGTAGGGTAATTAAAAAAACAAAACCTTTTGCTAATTTTTGTTAAGATAATTTATTGATTGTCAGTGTTTTGTTTTGTGCATTGGAAATGTTCATGAAATTTCAAAAACTTTGATTTTAACACATGAATAAAAATTAACAACATTAGTCTATTGATTTTATAGACTTTTTGCGTATTTTGTAGCCCAATAAATTGTAAGGGAGCTTGATCCCGCTATCCACTCATACTCCTCACGCCCATGTGAAAAGTCGCTGCTTGTTGCGGGGTAACCGCTACTATCGGGGCTAGGAGAAACCAGTGGATTGCAAATGATATTGTTATTACATGTTATTTGTTTTTCAGGTTGAAATTCTTTTACAAAAAAAAATAATTATATATTTTTGAATAGCTGTATTTACAAAGCCTTTTGTCAAATGCAAGCTCAATACTATTATGAAAAAATACTTTACCTATATTATACTATTTGGGTTTCCTTTGTTAGGGGCTCAAAATAGATCAATTGAAAATTCCGGTTATCAACAGAACTGGACGTTATTAGAGAAAGAAAATGAAGCCATGGCTTTTGATGCCGATATAAAATTATCTGATGCTGAAATAATATTGGATAAAAAACTATTTCAGCTAAGAAATGACTTCCTTGATGAAACGAAAAAGAAAAAAGTACCAATATATAACCGTTCTTTTAATGAAATAAAGCCATTAATAGAAGACAGTAAACTATTTAGTCTCTTTCAAACCATGCCGAAAGGCGGTCTTTTGCATACCCATAGCGGAGGTCTGGCAGATGCCAAATGGGTGATTGAAGCAGCAAGAAAATACAAAGAATGTTATGTTTATGATCAGGAAGATACTAAAGAATTTATCTTTGGTCAGATGGCTTTTTTTGAAAATGGAAAAGTTCCAAAAGGATTTGTAAATCTTAATCAGAAACTCACTTCAAACCCTAAGTTTGAAAAGGAATTAACAGACCTTCTTATCCTAAAACGGGATAACCTGTGTTCCTATACAGATTATTGGATAGAGTTTGAGAAACGTTTTCAAAGAATTAATCTGCTTTTACCTTACCGTCCCTTTTTCAAAGAATACTATTTAAAAGGCTTTCAGGATCTGGCAAAGGATAAAGTGCAGCATGTAGAAATCAGATATATTTTTGAAGAGCTCTACGATTTTCAGCATGGAAAATATCCTTTAAAAACTTCAATCACAGACTTACAGGATCTTGTTAAAGAAATGCACAAGTCGAACCCTGAGTTTAGCCTGAAGTTAATCTACTCAAGCTTTAAGTTTTTCGATAACGAAAGAATTGAAAAAGAACTGGAAGCAGCTTTCAAACTCAAGAAAGAGTTTCCGGATATGATCTCAGGTTTTGACCTAGTTGCAGATGAGGCTGCAGGAAAGAGCATTAATTTCTTTCAGGGCAATTGGGTAAAACTCAATGAACTCAATAAAAAATATGGGGTAGAACTGCCGCTTTTTCTTCATGCAGGTGAAAGTAACTCTGTCTTTAATAAAAACGTTCTGGATATTGCATTGCTGAACAACCAGAGAATTGGACATGGTCTCAATCTGATTTATTTTCCAAAAACAATGGAACTGATCAAAAAGCAGGATAAACTGGTTGAGGTAAGTCCAATCAGTAATCAGATTTTAGGATATGTGAGCGATTTGAGAAATCACCCTGCCAGAGTTTTAATGAGCAATGGGGTACAATGTTCCATTAATAGCGATGACCCGTCTGTGTATGGGTACGATGGCCTTAGCTATGATTTTTGGGTCGCTTTTGTATACTGGGAACTGGATGTAAAAGCCCTGAAAAAACTGGTCTTCAATTCCATTAATTATTCTTCTTTGAATAAGAATGAAAAGAAGAATGCTGTAGAGCATTTGAATAAGCAATGGAACGATTTTATCCAGCAAGCCAATAAGAAATTAAATTAATATTAGAAACCTGGGTATTTTGATGATAAGAAAGTTATTGTGATAATACCAGATATACCTATACAAAATAAGGTGAGTTATTAAACTCACCTTATTTTGTATCTGCAAACTTTACAATATTAGTTTTCTTTATTTGAATGGTGCTTAATTTTTTATTCTTTGCAAATTCAAATCCTGAAAATCGAAACTAAAGTCTATATTGGGAGAAATTCCCTTCATTTTTATGCTTTGTGCTTTTCCATTTTCATCTAAATTAAACATGGCAAAGGCATCACAGTTCATATCTTTATAATCCCATTTAATGGCAAAGGTATTTGCTTTATAAAAACTCATGGGACCATTGAGTTTTGGTGAACGATAGGATTTAAACCACAGTTGATTTCCTTTTAAGAAGACTTCAATTTTCCCAAACCATTTATCTTCATACAATCCAATTAAATCCTCGTTTTTTATGGTTGTGTTTTTTGCTTTGCTTGCCGTTTCCCAAACTTTTTTAGTTACATCATCTCCGGATTCTTTTTGAGACTTAAAATAAGCGGCATACTTATCTACCCAGCCAAAATCATTAAGACCCAAATAACTGTCAATAAT
Organism: Chryseobacterium sp. SIMBA_028; assembly: GCF_046535285.1. Lineage (NCBI taxonomy): Bacteria > Pseudomonadati > Bacteroidota > Flavobacteriia > Flavobacteriales > Weeksellaceae > Chryseobacterium > Chryseobacterium sp. SIMBA_028. Next base: position 94,479 of record NZ_JAWRWZ010000014.1, read on the forward strand.
GGTTTGGCTAACCGAAGAGAAAACCCCGGAACCTCCATTTTCTGTATTGGTAAGAATAACAATCCCCAAATTTAAATCAGGGATCATGGTAACAATAGAAAGCATTCCGGGTAGCCCGCCGGTGTGAGAAACACTTAGATTTCCTTTCATATCAGATAAATTCCAGCCTAAACCATACCCATTGAAATGCTGGTTATATCTTGGGTTGGGATTAATTTGATCAACGGTATGGATGGTCCACATTTCGTTCTGTCTTTCTTTGGTAAAAAGCTGCTTGTCTAAACCGGAACCATATTTCCCTTTGTTTAGCTGAACAAGCATCCACTTGGACATGTCATCAACATTGGAGACTATTCCTCCGGCAGCACCATTTACCATGGCTCCATATAAAGATATTTTTTTAATACTACCAGATTCTGAGGAATGCGGAGAAGCCATTAAATTAATATCTTTTACCTGGCTTATGGAACTGAAAGAATTTTGCATTTGTAGTGGTTCCATAATACGTTTTTGGATAAAAGCTTCCCAGCTCATCCCACTTACTCTTGCAATGACTTCACCCGCCACCAGATACAATTGATTGTCATAATTAAATTGGGTCCGGAAGCCGGAAACAGGTGCGAAATATTGAAAAGACTTTATTACATCCTTAATGGTAAAGTCTGTACCATCAGGAAACATCATTAAGTCCCCAGCTCCTAAACCAAGCCCACTACGGTGACACAATAAATCTTCTATCGTAAAGTTTTCTGTAACATAGTCATTGTACATTTTAAATTCAGGGATGTATTTTTTGACATGATCATCCCAGGAAAGTTTTCCTTCATCTACTAAAATGGATAAAGCAGCCGTTGTAAAAGCCTTGCTGTTGGAGGCAATTTCAAAGTTTGTATGCTCATCAATGAGTGATTTTGTGTCTATTGATTTTACACCATAGCCTTTTTTATGAATAACTTTCCCATCCTTTACAATGGCTACGGCTGCCCCTGCAACATGGAATTTTTCTATTGCATTGCCCACAAGGACATCGACTTCTTTAGAGGTTATTTGACCGGATAAATTACTGCTTGCAAATAATGTGGTAATGGTAATAATGAATAGAGACAATTTTATTTTTGTCATAATGGAATATTTTTCATGGTTTTTATTTGCCACTAAACCTCACGATTTGAGACAGGTGGATATTAGCAAAATCAAAGCTATCGATTAATAATCTAACTTCAAAATACTAAACCAACTTTAAATTATGCATAAGAATCAAGTGAAAGCAAGAGGTAAAAGGATTATTCTTATGGACCTCAATATAGAATTGATGTTATTTATTAGTAAAAAATTATATCAGTTTTAAACTGGATAAAAGATATATTAAAAAATATTGTTGCTTTTTGGTACTTACTTTCTCTGTTGATGAGCTTTTAAAAAGTTTATTTCCGAAAACAGAGATTCAGTTACAACTTACCTTAATTAAGATACTCTGATTGTTTCTATTCTTCTGAACTTTGTCATACCAAATAACAGAATATAGATATTGGCAAAAAAAAATAATTAATATGCAAACAATATTAGGAGCTAATGGACAGATTGGCGAAGAGCTGGCAAGAGAACTAAAAAGAAATTTTACTTCAGATATTCGGATTGTCAGTAGAAGTGCAAAAAAAGTAAATGATACCGATGAGGCATTCTCTGCAGATTTGTCTATCCGTGAAAAAGCTATTGAAGCGGTAAAAGGTAGTAATATTGCCTACTTTACATTAGGGCTTCCAATTAGTTCGGACCTTTGGGAGAAACAGTTTCCGCTTATTCTTCGTAATGTAATTGATGCCTGTAAAATCAACGGAACAAAGCTTGTTTTCTTTGATAATACCTATATGTATCCACAGGATGACAGCGTTTTGACAGAAAAAACACCATTTGCTCCTGTAGGCAGAAAAGGTAGAGTAAGACGAAAGATGGCAGAGATGGTTTTGAAAGAAATAAAGTCTGGGGAATTAGAAGCGGTTATTTGCCGTGCCCCTGAATTCTATGGTCCCGGAAAAACCCAGAGTATCACCAATACATTGGTTTTTGACAATATCAAAGAAAGTAAAAAACTAAAAGTCCCTTTAAGTGCCTATAAAAAGAGAAGTTTAATTTGGACCCCTGATGCAAGCCGCGCAACAGCATTGATAGGAAATACACCTGATGCATTTGGACAAACCTGGCATCTTCCTGTAGACAAAAGTCATTCTACTTATCAGGAGTTCATCAGAATAGCTTCCGGAATTTATGGTAAAGACCTGCAGTACTCTGCAATTTCAAAATTCTTATTTAAAATAGGTTCATTATTTAATCCAAAAGTAAAAGAATTACTGGAGCTGCTTCCAAGATATGAGCACGACAGTATATTTGATGACTCAAAATTCAGAAACAGGTTTCCGGAGTTTCAGGTGACCACCTATAAACAGGGAATCAGTGAGATTAAAAATGAACAGCTTTTAAGGAAAAAATAAAATCAGTAACTTAGAGATGCATAAATTCGCAAATGAATATATGAAAACTCCGGAGAAAATCTCGTCAATTAGTGCAATGCATCAGTTTTTAGGATTGAAAAAACCATTAAATCCATTAATCAGTGTGTTCAATTTTGATGAGGTAAAGCTGAAGCCGGAAACTATTCTCAGAGCAGTCACTACAGACTTTTATGTAGTAACCTTAAAGAAAGACTGTGCCGGAGGAAAATGCAGGTATGGGCAGCAATATTATGATTTTGATGAAGGTATTATGTATTTCATTGCTCCTCATCAGGTTTTGCAGTTTGAAGATATACTCCTGGACGAGGTTAAAGGTTTTGTTTTAGTAGTACATCCCGACTTTTTTCATGGTTATCCTTTGGCTTCAAAGGTTAAAGACTATGGCTTTTTTTCCTATACAGCAAATGAAGCATTATACCTTTCAGAAAAGGAAGAAAAATCTATCATGGATATTATTGACAATGTAGAGCAGGAAATAGAAGCCAATATGGATTCCTTTACACAGGATCTGCTGGTATCTAACCTTGATCTGTTACTGAAATACTGTGACCGTTTTTATCACCGTCAGTTTTTGACCAGAAAAAAAGTTAACAACGACTTGCTGTCAAAACTGGAAACCTTACTCAATAATTACTTCAGGAATGATGAGCTGATTCTCAACGGTATCCCTACCGTTCATTTTATTGCTGAACAGTTGAGTCTGAGCGCAAATTATCTGAGTGATATGCTTCGGTTACAAACAGGGCATACTACACAGCAGCATATCCAAAACAAATTGATCGAAAAGGCAAAAGAATTGTTGTCCACTACTGAAATGTCAGTGTCTGAAATTGCCTACCAGTTAGGATTCGAGCATCCACAATCCTTTCACCGTTTATTTAAAAACCGTACATCAATTTCTCCTCTGGAATTCAGGGCATCATTTAATTAATTGAATGTTTTGGAAATATTTGGAATTCAGAGATTAGTTTATAGTTTTTTTTAACTCAGTTGTTTTAAATTTATTATTTATTTCGAATATTAATAAAATTACTATTATTTTTTATTAAGTATTTGATGTTTAATGAGAAAAATATACTTTTGTAGCTAATAACATAAAATCGCAACTGATGATATTGTTATTACAAAAAACTAAAACTAAAAACAAAACCTGAAAACTAATTAAACCATGAAAATGAGCCCAACTATACGGTATCTACTAATTCGTAACCATTAATTGTTTCCAACAATTTGAAACAACAGTAAGTTCTCCAAATTTTTTTAGAGCAAAGAGTCGTATTTAGCTAATAGGGCTAATTTGATTATTCCCTCAAATCAGATGGAAACAATATCTAGTCATGAAAACTTGGCAGGTATTCTCCCGATCGATTTGGAAAAAAAATGCGAGAAAGAGTACTGTTTTATCAGTTATGATGCGATCCTATTTTATCAACAAAAATAATGTCAAGATCAACGTTCATTCATTGATTAAGGCTTTTGTTTTTGTATGAGTTCATTTAAAAAAAATTCCAAAAATATTATTAAACCAATCAATTTTTATAAGATTATGACAAAAAAACTACTAATCATTGCCTTTGCAGGCTTATCGAGTACTATGGCTTTTGCAGCCGATTTATATGTTAGAAATGGTGGAACGGGCGGAGCTTATTCTACGGTAAGTGCAGCCATCACAGCGGCTTCAGAAGGAGATCGTATTATCATTCAACCCAAAACAAATGGGGACCCTTATATAGAAAACCTGACGATCAATAAGTCGCTGACTTTTGTTTCAGAAACTAATTATAATAGATATTTCATTAAAGGAACCATTACCATCAATCCGGCTGTGGGGAGAGTGGTAACCATCAGTAATCTGACCTCTGGGAATTATACTATCAACGATATCACGGCTAGCGGACCTACGTCTGGAGGAAGAACAACCATCAATCTTTTGAACTGTGATTTGAATAATGTTTATACTAACCAAATCAATACTACCACCAATATTTCAGGTTGTACAGTTAGAGGAAGTATTAATTTTACCCATGGAAGAGTTACTGCTAACAAAGCACAGTTTATTGCCGTTTATGCTCTTGCTGTAGATACCAGCCCAGCCACATCTGACGTTGAGATTTATGGTAACGCTGTTGATAATGTGTTATCATACACCCAAACAAGTTATGGTTTCAAAATTTATAATAATTTTTGCTCTCGTATCTCCGTTCATGGGATTAAAGCAGGCAGTTTTAACGAAATTATTAACAATACCATTTATGACCCTAATATTGGTGATGTGGCTCCTTTGTACATTAGTTTAAATAGTAATACAATTACCGGAAATATTGCCATTATGAATAATGCTGTTTCTTTTGCGGTAGGTCAAACCAATGCTTGTATTCAAAACAACAGTACGAATGCGACTGTGACAGCCAGCTACAATGTATTTACCAATTCGTTTGTAACACAAGGTAATATGACCCAAAGCAACAATTCAGGATCAGTAAATATGAACTTCGATAATGTAGCATATACAGTAACCGGAATGAATGCAAATGCCGGAAATCCTGACATAAAATACACAGACTTAGATTTAACAAGAAACGATGCAGGACATTATGGAGGCTCTAACAGCTGGGCTAATTATTGGCCTGCAAATGTTGGTAATAAACCACAGATAAACTACTTAGTAACTCCAAGATCTATTAACGGTGGTACTTTGAATATTAACGGATCCGGTTTTTCTAAGTAATACTAAATGATATAACAATATGAAGAATTATATCTATAGTATCATTGCTTTGCTTATGGTCATATTGTGCCCTGCACAAGTGCTCGTAAGCCAGGCTGAATATTTCTGGGATGCCGATCCTGGAGCCGGAAACGGTATTCCTGTATTGGCCACTGATGGAAATTTCAACAGTGCATTTGAACAACTCACCAAAACAGGGATCGCCACACCGGGTAACGGCTTGCATAAATTCTCCATCCGTATTAAGGACAATACGGGAGTTTGGGGACCTGTTTTTACCAATGTTATTGATGTTCAGCAAAACCAGAGCTCTACGCTAATTGCTCTTGCACAAGCCGAATATTTCTGGGATGCCGATCCTGGAGCTGGAAACGGAACTTCTGTATTGGCCACTGATGGGAACTTCAATAGTGTTTTCGAACAACTCACCAAAACAGACATTGTTACACCAGGTAATGGTTTGCACAAATTCTCTGTCCGTATCAAAGACAATACGGGTGTTTGGGGACCAGTTTTTACCAATGTTATTAATGTTCAGCAAAACCAGACCTCTACGCTACTGGCACTTTCACAGGCCGAATATTTTTGGGATACCGATCCTGGAGCAGGAAATGGTACTCCGGTATTGGCTGCTGATGGGAACTTTGACAGTTCTTTCGAGCAACTGACCAAAACAGGAATTGCTTCGCCATCTAGTGGCTTACACGTCTTTAATATCCGTATCAAAGACAATGCAGGGGTATGGGGACCTGTTTTTAGAAATGTGATTAATGTAGAAACTCCAACTCCTGCAGGATGTTGGCAGAGTCTTAGTGTAGGAAATGGGTTTTCCGCAGGAATAAAAGCAGATGGAACCTTATGGATTTGGGGTAGCAATGATTCTGGACAAATAGGAAACGGAACTACAATTGATAGAAATACACCGATCCTAATAGGAACGGCAACAGATTGGAAAAGCGTTAGTATTGGCTTTAGCCACACTATAGCACTAAAAACAGATGGTACATTATGGGGCTGGGGTAGAAATGATTATGGGCAACTGGGAGATGGAACTACAATAGACAGAAAAGTACCTACCCAAATAGGAACTGCATCAGATTGGAAAAGTACCCATGTTTCATTCAATCAGACGTTTGCTATAAAAGCAGATGGAACACTCTGGAGTTGGGGATATAATTATTACGGGCAACTAGGTGATGGGACTACTACTAATAAGCTTGTGCCAGCTCAAATAGGAACAGCTACTAATTGGAAAAGTATAGAACCAGGTTCGCTGCATACTTTTGCTCTCAAAACAGATGGAACACTTTGGGGATGGGGATATAATTATTATGGCCAATTAGGAGATGGAACTCAAGTCAGTAGATTGTCTCCAGTTCAAATCGGAACAGCAACGGATTGGAAAAGTGCTGCTGCTGGTGGTTATCACTCAATCGCACTAAAAGCAAATGGGGCATTATGGGCTTGGGGAAGTAATGCTTTTGGTAATTTAGGTGACGGAACTATCATTAATAAAAGTTTACCTATACAAATAGGAACGGAAACAAACTGGAACAATATATCTGCTGGAAACGGTGTTACATTCGCCACAAAAACAAATGGAACATTATGGTCATGGGGTAACAATTCCAAAGGGTTATTAGGTAATGGTACAACTGGAAGTATTAATACTACGCTACCTACACAAGTAGGATCATCATCAGACAATATGCAGAGTTTTGTGGGGGAGAATCATGTTCTTGTAAAGACTATTGATGGATATTTAAAAGTTTGTGGAGAAAATTATTTTGGACAGCTAGGTAATGGTGCTAATAATAATATAAATTCTTTTATTTCTATTGCTTGTCCTACAATTTGCGCTCTTCCAACACAATTTTCAACAACAAATGTTACTTCAAAAACGGCTACTCTTAGCTGGACAGGATCAACTGGAGCTCCTAGTGGAGGCTATTCGTATCTTTATAGCACAAACTCAGTTCTTGGAGGTATAGAAGGAGTTACTTCTGCTGCTACAACCAATTTGACAAATTTATTACCGAACACTACATACTATTGGTGGGTAGCATCTAATTGTGGATCTGGTCAGGTTAATTGGATACCAGCAGGTTCCTTTACTACACTTCCTACAACTGAAACTGGTTGTTGGGAAACTGTGAGTGTTGGTAACTATCATTCGATAGGAATCAAAACAGACGGGACGCTATGGACTTGGGGTAAAAATGGTGCTGGACAGTTAGGAGATGGAACTACAATTACGAGAACTACTCCAACACAACTAGGAACCGGGAAAAATTGGGTAAAAATAGCAGCCGGATACGCACACACTGTAGCCATTAAAGCTGACGGAACACTATGGAGTTGGGGATATAATGCAAGTGCGCAGGTGGGCGATGGAACCACAATTTCAAAAAATATTCCAACACAAATAGGAACAGCAACTGATTGGGCAAATATTGCTGCTGGGGATCATTATACAGTAGCTCTAAAGTCAAATGGAACACTTTGGGCTTGGGGACTTAATATAGATGGTCAGCTAGGAGATGGAACAAAAATAAACAAAACTATCCCCATACAAATTGGAACAGCAAATGATTGGAAAACCATAGCTGCTGTTGTAAATCATACCATAGCCACTAAAACCGATGGAACACTGTGGACGTGGGGAAGTAATACGAATGGACAACTTGGAAATGGAACTAAAACGGAAAAACTTATTCCAACAAAAGTCGGAACAGCTACAAATTGGAAAAATGCTTCCGGTGGAGTTTCTCATACTATTGCCATCAAAACCGATGGTACACTTTGGACTTGGGGGGATAATTCCTCTGGACAATTAGGCGATGGAACTACAACGGATAAATTGAATCCAACACAAATCGGAACCGCTACAGATTGGCAGAGTGTGAAAGGGGACTATTATGGCTCTTCCACAGGAATCAAAACAGATGGGACTCTTTGGAGTTGGGGATATAATACCTATGGCCACCTAGGTGATGGTACAAAAGTTCCAAAAAATAGTCCTACAAAAATAGGAACATCTACTGATAGAAAAATTGTTGCAGCAAATGCGTTTAACACACTTGTAATAAGTACCAATGGATTTTTATCGGGCTGTGGTTTTAATGATTACGGTCAGATAGGAGATGGAATAACTGTTAATAGAACAATTTTTGTACCTGTTGGTTGCCCTACGAGTGATGTTTTAAGAGTCGATGATGTTTCAACACAGTCGGATCAGCTGAAAGTGTATCCAAATCCGGTACAGAATGACTTAACGGTTTCTTTTGATCAAAAGATTCTTTCGGTAACAGTTTACAATGCCGCAGGGCAGTTAGTACTTACAAAAGCGATCAATAATATTAAAGGAACGATTGATGTTTCTCCTTTACCATCAGGAGTTTATTTGGTAAAAGTAAATGCTGCCAATGACTTCGTGAAAACGGTAAAAGTGATTAAGCGATAAGCATTAAATTTTTAATACAATAGCTAAGATCTCTTGAAATTTGAAATCTTTCAAAATAGCGCCACTTATTCTTTAAGTGGCGCTATTCTTTAATATTCTATTTTTTACATTTTAAAATACCATTATCCGGTATTTATGAGTATTATTCTAGATTTATTATTTTAAAATTCATAATAAAACAATACTTTTGCAATCAATAACATAGAGTCGTAACTGATGATGTTGTTGTTATGAAAAACTAAAACTAAAAACAAAACCTGAAAACTAATTAAACCATGAAAATGAACCCAACTATACGGTATCTACTAATTCGTAACCATTAATTGTTTCCAACAGTTTGAAACAACAGTAAGTCCTCAAAATTCCTTTAAAACAACAAGTTGTATTTAACTAAAATATGACTTATCCGATTATTTTTCTCAAATCAGAAAGAAATGATACTGAGTCATAAAATAAAACAGTATTCGTCTACTGATATGGGAAAAAGAAAGATGAGGGAGATTGCTGCCTTATAAGTTACGATGCTATTCTATTTTATCCACAAAAACCATTTTCAAAATCAACGTTTATTCATTGATTAAAGCTCTTGTTTTTCAATGAATTCAATTTGAAAATCAAAAAATATCATTATTAAACCAATCAATTTTTATACGATTATGACAAAAAAACTACTAATCATTGCCTTTGCAGGCTTATCGAGTACCATGGCTTTTGCAGCCGATCTGTATGTTAGAAATGCCGGAGCTGGCGGAGCTTATTCTACTATAAGTGCAGCGATCACAGCTGCTTCAAACGGAGATCGTATCATTGTTCAACCTAAAGCGAATGGAGAAGCTTATATAGAAAATTTGACTATAAATAAATCCCTGACTTTTGTTTCTGAAACTAATTATAGCAAATACATTCTTCAGGGAGGCGTTAACATTGACCTTGCAGCGGGAAGAGTGATTACCATTAACAATCTGAAGACAGTAAACTCTATTAATGGTATATTGACAACAGGAGCAGCAGTTGGAGGAAGAACGACAATCAATATTTTGAACTGTGACTTGATTAGTGTGTCTACCACTACCGCCAATACTACTACAAATATTTCCGGTTGTAATATTAATGGACCTTTGCAGATTTCCCATGGAATATGTACGGCTAACAAAGCATCGTTTATTACCGTCTATTCTTTCCAGCAGGAAACTTCCATGGCTACATCTGATGCTGAGGTTTATGGTAATATATCTACAGGAGCAATAGCTAACTCTCAACCCTATTATGCTTTTAAGTTCCACAATAATTTTTGTGACGCTTTTTGGATACGTGGTATAAAAGACGGAAGCTCTAATGAAATCATTAACAATACAGTTTATAGACCTGCTGCCGCTAACTTTTATCCAGCTGTTATTTACATTGGTTTATATGATAATAGTCTTACAAACACGGGAGACCTTGCCATTATGAATAATGCTGTTTCTTTTGTGCCGGGTCAAAGCAATATCTGTATTCAAAACAATCATAATAATGTTAACGTGACAGCCAGCTACAACTTATCTACCAATCCGTTTGTAACGCAAGGTAACATGATCCAAAGTAACAATTCAGGATCCGTGAATATGAACTTTGATAATGTTGCCTATACTGTAACCGGAATGAATGAGAATGCCGGAAATCCTGATATAAAATATACAGATTTGGACTTAACAAGGAATGATGCAGGACATTATGGGGGATCTAACAGTTGGGCTAATTACTGGCCGTCAAATGTAGGTAATAAACCTCAGATCAACTATTTGTCAACTCCTAGATCCATTTCTGGAGGTACTTTGAATATCAACGGATCAGGTTTTTCTAAATAACAGCTAAGGATATAACAATATGAAAAATTATATCTATAGTATCATCGCTTTGCTTATGGTCATATTGTGCCCTGCACAAGTGTTCGTAAGTCAGGCCGAATATTTCTGGGATGCCGATCCCGGAGCCGGAAACGGAACTCCTGTATTGGCCACTGATGGAAATTTCAATAGCGTTTTCGAACAACTTACCAAAACAGGGATCGCTACACCGGGTACCGGCTTGCACAAATTCTCCATCCGTATTAAGGACAATACGGGAGTTTGGGGACCTGTTTTTACCAATGTTATTGATGTTCAGCAAAACCAGACCTCTACGCTAATTGCTCTTTCACAGGCAGAGTATTTCTGGGATACCGATCCTGGAGCCGGAAACGGAACTCCTGTATTGGCCACTGATGGAAATTTCAATAGCGTTTTCGAACAACTTACCAAAACAGACATTGCGACACCAGGTAATGGTTTGCATAAATTCTCTGTCCGTATCAAGGACAACAGCGGAGTTTGGGGACCTGTTTTTACGAACATCATTAATATTCAGCAAAATCCGACCTCTACGCTAATATCTCTTTCACAGGCCGAGTATTTTTGGGATACCGATCCGGGAGCAGGAAGCGGTACTCCGGTATTGGCTGCTGACGGTAGCTTCAACAGTACTTATGAACAACTGATCAAAACAGGCATTGCTTTACCTTCTAACGGCTTGCATGTATTTAATATCCGTATCAAAGATAATGACGGTGTTTGGAGCCCTGTTTTTAGAAATGTGATTAATGTAGGAACTCCAATTACCTCAGGCTGTTGGGAAAGCTTTAGCGCAGGAAGCCTGCATTCAGTGGGAATAAAAGCAGATGGAACACTATGGACATGGGGTAGTAATTCTGAAGGACAGTTAGGAGATAGAACCACTGTTGATAGAAAGGTCCCTATACAAATAGGAACAGCAACAAACTGGCAAAGTGTGAGTGCCGGAGGTCGTCAAACATTTGCTATTAAATCCGATGGAACACTTTGGGCATGGGGATATAATTATGATGGACAACTGGGAGATGGAACTAAAGTCAACAGATTGAGTCCTGTTCAAATAGGAACAGCAACGAATTGGAAAAGCATCAGTGCCGGAGTTAATCATATGTTAGCTATCAAAACCGATGGGACATTATGGGGTTGGGGGCATAACGTATTTGGACAATTAGGAAATGGTGCAAACACCAATACAATTGTTCCTGCACAAATAGGAACAGCAACAAATTGGAAAAGTGTAACCCAAGGTATAGTACATACTCTTGCCATTAAAACAGACGGAACATTATGGGCATGGGGATATAATGCTGATGGCCAGTTAGGTGATGGAACCGCTACTTCAAAGAATACTCCAAAGCAAATTGGAACAGCTACGAATTGGAAAAGTATAGATGCAGGTAGCAGTCACTCTGTAGGACTTAAAACAGATGGAACACTATGGGCATGGGGGAATAACTCTAATGGACAGCTGGGTAATGGAACTACAGGCGAAAAAATTAGTCCAACACAGATAGGAACTGACACCAATTGGGCTAACATAGATGCCGGAAGTACTTTTACTTATGCGAATAAAACTGATGGAACGCTTTGGTCATGGGGTAATAGCTCTAATGGACAATTGGGTGACGGTACAAATGGAGCCGTGAATGTTTTATCACCTGCACAGGTTGGTTCCTCTTCAGACAATATGCTGATTTATGCTGGAGGTAATCATGTTCTTGTAAAAAATGTTGATGGATTTTTAAAAGTTTGCGGACGAAATGATTTTGGACAGCTGGGTGATGATACCCATATTCAAAAAAATACGTTTGCTTATACTGCCTGTCCTTCTAATTGCGCTTCACCAATGCAATTTTCAACATCCAATATTACGGCTGCAACGGCTACCCTTAACTGGACAGCATCAAGTTCAGCTCCTAATGGAGGGTATTTGTATCTCTACAGTACCAATCCAATTGTAGGAGGTATAGACGGAACTACTTCTACTACAACAGCAAATTTGAGCAATTTATTACCTAACACCACTTACTATTGGTGGGTGGCATCTCATTGCGGATCCAGCCAGAGTAATTGGATGCAGGGAGGCTCATTTAAAACACTTCCTTCCGCTACAATAGGCTGTTGGAAAAGTGTGAGTACTGGTGGTTTTCATTCTGTAGGACTCAAAACAGATGGTACATTATGGACATGGGGACGTAATAATAATGGACAACTTGGAGATGGAACTACAAGTTCAAAAGATACTCCTATTCAAATTGGGACTTCTAATAATTGGTCGAAAATAATTGCCGGAAGTTATTTTTCGGCAGGGCTCAGAACAGATGGAACACTATGGGCATGGGGTAGTAATCTGGATGGACAATTAGGTGATGGAACTACAATCAATAGAATGACCCCGGCTCAAATTGGAACAGCAACAGACTGGGTAAGTATTGCCAGTGGGGATGATTATATACTGGCTATAAAATCTAATGGCACCCTTTGGGGCTGGGGACGTAATGATTATGGGCAATTAGGAGATGGTACTACCCTCAATAAAACGGTACCTACACAAATAGGAACCGCTACAGATTGGAAAATGGTGGCACCAGGGGTGGAGCATACTCTTGCCCTGAAAACCAATGGAACATTATGGGCCTGGGGAAGTACCACTTATGGAAGATTAGGTAATGGGATTTCAACGACGATAGAAATAACCAGCCCTATTCAAATAGAAACAGCTACAGATTGGAAAAGTGTTGGTGCAGGATATCTTCATTCAGTAGGTGTGAAAACAGATGGAACGCTATGGGGTTGGGGACATAATTCTGATGGTCAATTAGGGGATGGAGCTACAGCCTATAAAACGACTCCTACACAAATAGGAACCGAAACCAATTGGAAAGATGTTGATGCTAACCGTTACCATTCTTCTATGGGGATCAAAGCAGATGGAACACTATGGGCATGGGGTTATAATGATTATGGACAACTGGGAGACGGAACCAAAAACAGAAGATTTAATCCAACGCAAATAGGAACCTCTAATGATAATCAAAGTATTGCATTAGGAAGTTTTCAAACATTCGTTATCAATAGCAATGGATTTTTATCAGGCTGTGGCCGTAATGAGTATGGCCAGATAGGAGATGGCAGCGCTCTTCAAAAGAAAATTTTTGTACCTCTAGCTTGTCCAACAAATGCTAATCTAGCAGTTGATAATGTTTTAACAAAGACAGATCAGCTGAAAGTATATCCAAATCCGGTACAGGATTATTTAACGGTTTCTTTTGATCAGAAGATTCTTTCAGTTACGGTTTACAATGCTGCGGGTCAACTCATCGTTACAAAAGCGATCAACGATACGAAAGGAACAATTGATTGTTCTGCTTTCACTTCAGGAGTTTATCTGGTAAAAATAAATGCAGCCAATGAGTTCGTGAAAACGGTAAAAGTGATAAAGCGATAAGAATTAATGTTTTAATACAATAGCTAAGATCTCTTGAAATTTGAAATCTTTCAACATAGCGCCACTTAAAGAATAAGTGGCGCTATTATTTAAAAACTAATTAATATTTTTGAATACCTCAAATGAGGTAAAAACAATAACCTATCAAAATTTAAATCCATGAAAAAAATTGCAGCCATTTGTTTCCTGCTTTTCAATCTTTCTGTTGTAAGTGCTAAAACTATAGAATCGGGAAGTCGTAATACAGAGGAATATATCAAATCAGCCGTTATGATTGAAGACAACAGCCGTTCCACATTCGGTTACATTAAAAACGATGATGCTTCTATTCAAAGTAAAATACTTACTCCTGATACTCATCTTACAAATTGCAATCCACCAAGCCAGTTGTATACTTCCAGTGTCACTTCTACCACGGCTACCCTTAACTGGTTGCCATCATCAACGGCACCTAATGGAGGATATGTATATAGCTACGGGACTAGCCCAACGATGGGAAGCGCAAATGGGAATACTGTTTCTACAACAGCTAATGCAACCAATTTATTACCTAACACCACCTACTACTGGTGGGTATCATCTAATTGTGGATCCGACCCAAGCAGCTGGATTCCAGGAGGATCTTTTATTACTCTTCCTCCTGCGGGTTGCTGGCAAAAAATAAACGCTGGTTTTCTTCATTCCTTAGGAATAAAAACAGATGGGACACTTTGGACCTGGGGTTTTAATCCTTTAGGAGAATTGGGGGATGGGACCACTGTAAGCAGAAGTACTCCAAAACAAATAGGATCGAGTTCGAATTGGCAGAAAATAGCAGCAGCAAAGTATATTTCTTTTGCCATAAAAACTGATGGAACACTCTGGGGATGGGGAGCGAATTTCTTTAGTCAATTAGGTGACGGAACTACGGTTGCCAAAAATATACCCACACAAATAGGAATTGCTACAGATTGGGCAGATATTGCCGTGGGGGAGGCGCATACATTAGCCATAAAAACTGATGGTACCCTTTGGGCATGGGGGCGTAATTTTCTAGGACAACTGGGAGATGGGACAATAGTCAATAAAACTGTACCTACACAAATAGGAACAGAAACCAATTGGAAAAGTATTGCTGCGGGTAATGATTTTTCTGTGGCCATAAAAACTGATGGTACCCTTTGGTCTTGGGGTTGGAATTATTATGGACAGCTGGGTAATGGAACATCCGACAGTAAGCATGTACCTACACAAATAGGAACAGAAACTAATTGGAAAAGTATTGCTACGGGTTACTACCATTGTGCTGCAATAAATACTGATGGAATACTTTACACTTGGGGAGGAAATGAAGAGGGCCAGCTTGGTAATGGAACTTTTACAAAAAAATTAATACCTACTGCTGTAGCTGATCAGGTTCAAAGTGTTGATGGAGGATGGTATCATACTGTAGGGATAAAAACATCCGGAAGTATATTTGCTTGTGGCCAAAATTATTTTGGACAGCTAGGTAACAGTACGTCCTTAGCTATTCCAAACTGGGTTTCTGTAGGAAATACTAACGATTATAATATTGTTTCTGCGGGAGGTTCTCATACTTTCGCTATAAATAATGATGGCTTTTTGAAAGCATGTGGAAAGAATGAGGGAGGGAGCTTAGGGGACGGTACCCTTGCTGAGAGAACAGAACTCGTTCCTATTGCCTGCACCACAGAGAGTTTAGCAGTGGATGAAGTTTTAACAAAGGCAGATCAGCTGAAAGTATATCCAAATCCTGTACAGGATTACGTAAGGGTTTCTTTTGATCAGAAGATTCTTTCAGTAACGGTTTACAATGCCGCAGGCCAGCTGGTACTTACGAAAGTGATCAACGATACGAAAGGAACAATTGATTGTTCTGCTTTCACTTCAGGAGTTTATCAGGTTAAAGTAAATGCAGCCAATGACTTCGTGAAAACGGTAAAAGTGATAAAGCGATAAGCATTAATGTTTTAATACAATAGCTAAGATCTCTTGAAATTTGAAATCTTTCAACATAGCGCCACTTATTCTTTAAGTGGTGCTATTCCTTTAAAAACTAATCAAAATTTTTGAATACATTAGGTGAACAAAAAAAGAATAACCTCATTAAAATTTAAATCCATGGAAAAAATAGCAGCCATTTGTTTCTTTCTGTTCAGCCTTTCTGTTGTGAATGCCCAGACTATAGAATCGGGAAGCCGCAGCACCACGGGCTATATCAAATCGGATGGTACGATTGAAAACAGCAGCCGTTCCACAGTCGGTTACATCAAGTCAGACGGAACGATTGAGAATAAAAACCGCTCAACAATTGGTTACATCAAAAGCGATGGGACCATAGAAAATAAGAACCGTTCTACCGTAGGGTACGTTAAAAAAGACGGAACGGTAGAAAATAGCAGCCGTTCAACCATTGGGTATATCAAAGATGATGGAACGGTAGAAAGCAGCAGTCGCAGTACGATTGGCTATGCCAGAGGAATAAAAAAAGAATGGGCAGCAGTAGTGTATTTCTTTTTTAAGTTAGAGTAATGATCTATACTGCAGAGAAGAAACTCTCCGTTGAATGTATAAGTTAAGAGATAAGGCTTGGATTTTATAATCTGAGCCTTTTTAGAGGCCCTTTCAGGTTATATTTCTGAGAACTGGAAAACGTGAGAGTCTTTAATTTACTATTCACATTTTGTATAATGATTGTTATTATAAATTAAAACATATTGTGTTTAGTTTTTTTTATTTAAATCGTTGAGAGGTATTGCTTTGTGTGTGTATTAGTTGTAAATTATCAAATTAAATGACACAATCTTCGATGAAAAACAATGTAAAAACCTTACCTCTGGTCAGTTATTCTGACACTAAAATGATAGAAGATGAATTTCCCAGTATTGAGTCCAGAGATTCCATATTTTCTAATATTGCAGAGAAAATGATGATATATACTACATTTTTACTTCTTTTTTGTTTGTTTTGCCCTTTTTTGTTTGTCTTAAAGCGTTATGATTTAGGGTTGCTGATGACAATTCTTTTTGTAATAATAGGAGTGCGGATCCGTAAGTATAAGAATCCAATCCCTAACTACAAAATGATTGTTAATAAAGAGGGGGCTGAATATTATAATGAAGAAAATGAGCTTTTAGACAAAGTATTGTATACGGATTTGTTATCTCCTATTATGTCACCTAAACCAAAATATGACATTGAATCAGTATTTTATAGTTATAGATATAAAGGAAGAATAACAAACAATATTACGGTTTGGATTAAGTCTGAAGAGAAATATCAGGAAAAAAGAGAAATTTATTTTCATCCGGTAGCGGTATTTTTTAATCTTCAGGTATTAAATCATGCAAAACAAAAATCTGGGGCTATGTTCTGGAAATACATAAAAAATGAAAGAGAGCTGCAAAAACATTTCATCAAAGTAATACAGGTTTTTCGTCCTGATTTAAAAATAAACTCTTTACTTTTAAAAATGTTTGGGCTATCTTCTCATTAGGGCTTTTCCCATTATAGCAGCAGTTAGAATGTATGAAATAGCTAAGAAAAATGGAGCTTGGCAAAGAGTAAAACTTAACGCTAATTAAAAAATTATGAAATATTTCTTTGTTGTTTTTTTTCTTATTTTCACCTCTTGTACTTCTGAAGAAAATCTAAATTTACAAACAAACTCTAAGTATCAGGGGACTTACGTTGGAAATTTTAATGGAGAATTATCTGGTGAAATAAGTTTCAATGTATCTAATACAGGTAGTCTTGAAGGGGGTGTATACTACAACAATGTACCTAATAGTTCTCAAAGTATATCTGGCTATGTAATGATTGACGGAAAATTTAATGCTACAGCAAAAAGCGGGTTAAATTTTATAGGATATTTATATGGTACAACTATGAATGGCAAATGGACAAAAGGTAATTTAACTGGAGATTATGAATTTCATAAAAAATAGTTTTATTAACCCCATTGCCGCCACAGGAATCATTTAGTGTAGCTTTATTTCAATCACTTTTTCATAAAGTTTTATTTTTTTTAAACATAATTGATGATTGGCCATTACATATTCTTTAATCCTGAAAGATTATATTTCATACGTTTTGCTGGATAGATGTTTTTATGAGAAATGAATACAAAGAAATTCTTTTAGAAAGCCTAAAATTTAAATTCAGAAGAGTTTTCATAGAAATTGGAAATTATTTTTTTAACAGTGAGTAATCACCACAAAAGGATTCGTGTGGTAGCTTGGAGAAGTTCATCTACCACTCTTTTTCCTAGATTATAAAATCCCATGATAGTATGGACAGGATTGAAGAGCTAGAGAAAAAATATCCCGGATTAACGATCCGGGATTATAATTTAATTAGTCATTTTTATTACTAAAAGTTAAAACTATTAATGATATTGAACTAATCATAAATGCTAAAAAAGGAATTGTAAAACTAAGTCTTAGTTTAGATATAATACCTCTATAGTATATATTGGGAACTATCAAAGAAATGACTATTGATAATAATGCTATAAAACAGAACAACATTAAATAGCGATCTTTATAATCTCTAGATGATAAGAAAATGTATAATGTTCCAATAATAGGTATTGCAGTAATTCCCTCCCAAAAAATATCGTGTTGAGAAAAAGATAAAGAAATGATATCACTAATAAATTGGTATAACGAAAAAAGTATATACACAAATATTGGGAGATCATCTTTACCTAAACTGCAAATCATTAAAAATGAGAAAGCAGAAATAGTTTTAATAATTTTCAGTTTCATCAGATATTTATTTTAATTACAATTTCTTTTTGTTTGAGGCGCATTACCATTTGTAGTTGTAGTTGAAGATTGTATGCTATTTGCAAAAGTAGTAGGTGTATCTACTCCTATCGCCGTAAAATTTATCCCTGCATAATTTAATATTGCTACGGTAAAATCAACACAATTGTTAAATCCAACATCATATATACTATTTGAGTAAGTTACAGCTGCATTTATAATATTTTGAAGTTGTGCCGGAGTAATGTTTCCTACATTCCATGCATTGTTATAAGCATGTCCACTATCATCACCCATTTGTCCAGGACCTGTCACAGTTAAAGGAAAACCATTTTTGGGATAGAATCCAAATGTCATTGTATTATTTCCTTGAGTAATAGATATAAAAGCATGGCCAGGTTTACTTGAAGAAAGCATTTTAGCTGCGTATACAGTTAAATTCGCGGGTTTACCAGTATCAAGACAACTTAAGAATTTTTTAATATTCTTAATAGGAGTATCTGGTGGTAGTGGTGGAAAAACGGGTGCAGTTGGAGCTCCAATTCCGCCACCCCCATAATCACCAGGGCCGCCACCCATGTCATGTCCGCCATTGCCAGGGCCTCCATTTCCTGCCCATCCGTCATATAGCGTCAGCTTTACCGGTCTTGTTACTCTGATGATCACTTCTCCCACATCAATAGGGTTGTTGCTATTTCTGGAAACTGTCTTGGTATCATAGTAGTCTTGAAATGTATTAATAAGATAAATAACATCGGAATGTGTGCTTTGGTGAACATCAAAATAGAGATAGTCTCTTTCTGCATTAATCACTCCCGCTATTACGGCCGTTACCTTTCCATCCTTGAGCATCGGAAAAAATAGAAGCTTTCTGTTGTCTCCCTCATCTCCTCCTATATCCTGAGAGGAAACCCTTAAATCCACGGTTCCATACTTGTTTTCAAGTTCGGTTTTCTTTTCGGGATAATTATCGAAGTAGGCCAATATAGAATTCCCAAAGGGTAATGCATAGTTGTTGGATTCCGTATTTTTGGAAAGACCCTTTTCCTTTTCAAAGCGTTCAAAAAAAGGCAATTTTCTCCTTTTGCGTTTGTTCTGTGGTTGTCAGCATCTCATCTGTTCTACAGGAATTGAGGGAAACAGTAAGCGTGCTTAACAGCAAAAGTCTGTAGACTAGATTTGTCTTCATAAGCATTTGTGTTTTGTAAATATAATAATTAATTCTTTTTTGTGTGATTTTTATCACAGAGTAAAAGTAAATCATTTATAGAGTACTACACTATGGAAACCCATAATTGCACATAATATGCAATATGCATACAATTGTGTACAATGTGTACCTATTGTATAGATAAGGCCATCCCTGTACCCTATTTCATAACCCTCTCCAGGGACTATGATAAGGGGTGATAGCTTTTGTAGAACGGCCTACAGCTTTTATAGTGACGTTTTTAATGAATTTTATATTGCTTATGTATGTACAGAATCTGCTATTTTGTTAAACTGTGGTCAACAGAAAATCTATTAATAGTATTCAAATGTTCTTTCTGTCTTTAGTTCTAAAGTTCCGTGATCATCCACTAGTTCTTCATAAAGAAAATTGCCCTGTGGGTCAGACTTTACATTTTTATAGGTGAGCTTGTTTTTTTTATGTTTGGCCATATCTTCAATAAGTATTCCACTTTTTACCCCGTTGGTGTAGGTATAAACCATGGTATTATTAATGGGGGTTCCATTAAAGTTTCCGGTTTCTTCTGTTTTTATAAGGCGGTTATTTTTGTCCAGATACAATAACTTGTTGAGCGACATAGGGGGTGCGTCAGAAGTTGAAATTCTTCTATACAGCGAATCGGAAACTTTCTCAAAATAGCCTGTAACATCTACCTTTTTGCTTTCAGCATTCATGGATTTGAAATGGCGTTTGGCTTTATTCTTTACATCATAGATAAGAATGTCACTGAGAAGCCTTCTATCCGGAAATTCGCTGTTGATGACATTGTAGGATTCAATTTTTGTAAGAAAGCCATCTTTGTCAAAATAAGAAATACTTTTATCAACATCCTGGTTGGGAAAAGTAACGACCTCTGTAATTTTTTTGGGATGCCCCTCATAGTTAGAAAATTTCAGATCATTAACGATTGATTTTTCCTGACAGCTTACAAGGGTATATAGTACAATAAACAAATAGCTCAATGTTATTTTCATAGGGTAGGTATTACGGTTGTTCTGTGATTTCCGATAACGCTCAAATATAGGCAAATACATCATTCCCTCACTCATCTTTATGTGTTCTTTCAACTATTGTATTGCTATACTTGCTCGAAATAAAATCTCCAAATTTGTGAAAATTGGGAGCGTGTAAGGAAGATATTATGGCTGTATGGCTTCCATGATCATCGTGTATTTGTCAATTCCTTTCCCAAATCCGTCCGGTACAATCTCTATGGTTCTAAAACCATTTTTTTTATAAAACTCGGCGGTATGCTGCGAGGTTTCAATTTTGTAGGGCAGGGTGGGATAGTTTTGTTTTAGCAAATCCATCCTATATTGGGTGAGTGCTCTTCCTATTCCTTTTCCATGGTAATGGGAGTGAACCATTCCCCAGGATAATCCTGCAATATTATTCTTTGGATTTAAAAAAAATCCACCACATCCTATTATGGGACCATCTATTTTTACCACGAAGTAGTTCTCTTCGGTATCATCATCCAGAAAACTTTCAAAGAGCGGTAACTCTTCCGGTGCAAAAAATTTGGGTACATTACTCTTGAAGATTTCAAGGCAGTCTTTTCTGAAAATTTTGGTGTATGGGATGATTTTCATAGCTATTAGTTAAGTAGTCTAAAGATACAGCAAAATTCATCATGATGATTTTGCGCACCATAGATGTTGAAATTTATTTTTTTCAAATAGTCTCTTTGTTTAGTTAAAATAAGATCTCCGAAATCGGAAGACTTCGGAGAACGGGAAGTGGGTGTTATTATCTTGTATACTCATAAAGACATGAAGTTTTTACGAATAAAAATATATTTTATAAGGAGTGGAAAAGTAAAAAACTAGTGAACAAGATACCAGATTAAAGCACCAATTCCGGCATAAGCCGTAACCGTGATAATATCAGCTATGGGTTGTGAGAAGCGTTTTTCTGCAATTTTCTCGGCATTGATCTGGTTCTTATGGAATTTTAGCATTTTTTTAGGTTGATGAACAGGGTGTGCCACCAGGCTGTCGCTTTCCCATCGGTCCACTATGACTTTATAAGACTTGCCATTCACGTCAATCTTAACATTTTTATTAGGGGCCAGTTTCTCCTGAATATTGACTGGGATGGGTGTTGGCGGTGCGTTCGGGATTGGAGACTCAGCAGTTGTACTTTTCATTTGCGCAGAAGTACTGTTAGCAGCATTCTTTTTATTGTCGGTTGCCGGATCTACTGGTTTTTTTACCTGATAAGTATAGCAACTGGTAAGAGACAAGGATATAATGATGAGATAAAGATTCTTTCGCATGAGCCAAATTTAACAATTAAACGGAATATTTAGAAGTTTCTTTTGAAAGATCCTGTTTTTTTTAATATCTCTGCTGTGCAAAGTCTCCTGAATTTGATCTAATATTTAAAAGTCATTCCCTGAATATGTTCTAAACTTGTGAGACCTGGTAAAGCAGAGAGAATTTTTCTAAATACAAAGCAGAAAATTTTGGTTACGATGAAATCAGATAGTATAAGATCCAGCCTTAGCGCATAATGGAAGTTTTAGGAAATACTTAATACCATGGTAGTGTTAGCTTTTTGAGAGGGCTTTTCGTTATATTTGCGCAAAACTATTAACGATGTCCACACCACAGATTCAGTCTAATATATTTACAGAGATCAAATGTACGTTTTCGTAAAATATTCTGTTTCGACAATTCTTCCACTGTCAATTTGAAATGTAAAAATAACCATGAAATTAATTTTAAAAATAGGTAAGTTTTTAGGTAAACTTATAGTAGGAATTCTAATATTATTACTGTTCTTAGGAGGGTGTTACCGAATATTTTCCCCAAAACCAGTTCCTTCAGGTAAATTAGTTAATGTTGATGGAACCAATATTCATGTAAGAGTAGAGGGAGAAAAAAAAAAATTGCCAACAGTTATTATTGAAGCTGGGGCGCATAGTAATACAGATATGCTGCATTGGATTGCGCAAGGATTAAAAGATAATACGAGGGTTATACGCTATGATAGAGATGGAAAATGGTTTAGCGAATCGAGTCATATTGAAGGTAGAGCTCCTGAGTTTTATGCACGACAGCTTCATGAATTATTGGAGAAAATTGGAGAAAAACCACCGTACATATTGGTTGGCCATTCTATGGGAGGTCCATACAGTAGAATTTTTAGAGATCTTTATCCAAACGAAGTTAAAGGAATCGTTTTCATAGATTCAAGCCATCCGGAACAATGGAATCGGCTAGCGCAAAAAGAATTGGTTCCCAAAGGACAAGCAAAATTATTAAAAATAGGATCTATACTTGCAGATTTAGGTATTTTGGGTATTTATAACAAAACATTGGGTAAAGCACCATATCAAGGTGATGGTTTGCCCAAAGAAGTGTATCGTCGCTCACAATCGCTAATATATAATTCTGGCGATGTTTATAATATGTTTTTAAGAGAGAATGAACTTACTAATGAGGTACTGAAGCGTGCAGGTAGGGCAAAGAAATTAGATTCATTACCCGTCTTGGTATTTACCGCTACAGAACAGTATAAAGAATCCCAAAAAGAAAAATACAGGAAAGCCGGAATTGACCCTGAAAAGCAACTTCAATTATGGTTTGGTATGCAAAAAGAACTAAAAGAACTCTCTTCTCAAGGAAAACAAATAATAATGAACGCAAGCCATGGCAGTATCATTACGAAAAAAACAAATGCTGATGTAATAAATAAAGAGATTCTTTTACTATCTGCAAATATTGGAACGGAAAAGTAACATTAAACAAATTGCCCTCAATAAACGAGTTTTTTCATCTTTGAGTTTTTATTTTTTTTAACAATGAAGTAATCACCACAGGGAAGAATTTATGCAGTAGCAGGGTAGAAGCCCTAAACAAACAGGAACAGTCTGACCATAAACCAACCATTTATACAAAAAAAGCGCTCAATTTGAGCGCTTTTTTATGTAGTTAAAATGTTACTTATTGTTTGGTAAGCAATATTGCTTTTGCATCTGGCATTAGTGTTTTATATCCACTTGGACAGCTGACAATGATATCTGGTTCTTGCATGAATGTTAGCTTCATTTGATTCAAATTATTCGGGTCTGGAAAGAACAAATAAACATATCCCTTATCATTGCATTCTGCATTTCCTGAATAATACATTTGATATTTTATTAAGCTTTTATCAAACTCTAAGCCTTTAATACTGGCATTGCTATCTGAAGCATTTAAACTATTTAGAATCAATGTTCCATCAGTTTTTTTGATTTGAATTCTACCAAGGATTAAATCTCGAGGTTTACCACCCCATCGTGAATAACCTATTTTTTTTATGAATTGGAACTCATACAACCTTCCATCAGTATAGCTGCCTTTCCAAGTTCCAACATATTTATCCAATCTGTTATTTATATCTTTTATTGAAGTATATTCAGGACAATTACCGCTTTCACACTGAGATACTTGTTCTAGAGAAATAACCTGTGCTTTACAAGAAAACACAGCAAACATCCCTAATATGATCAGTCTATTTCTCACTATTGCTTTGTGAAAATTAAGTCTTTTGTTACGGGAAGATAAATTGTCAAATCTGGATTTCCAGGACATTTCCCAGGGGTAATAATCATATCATCAGGCCTGTAATCCCAAGAAATTTGAGTGTTACTTATCTTTTTCAGAAAAATATTTCCCCAACCTACGCTACAATTCGTACCATTATAATAAAGAATTATTGAATTATCATAAGATCTTATTTTGGTACTATATATGGTATTTGTTTGTAAATTGTTGTTTTTTGTATCCTGTAAAATCGTATTTGATGAACCTCTTACAATAAATTTTGTATTTAGCACATCACGATAAAATTGTTTCCCAGCTCTTTTTGTTAATTTATTCTCTTCTTTAGTAATAAAAAGGGTTATTTCATTTCCTTGATAATTAGCTTTGTAGGTTCCAATATATGGCACTAATTCATAATTTAAATCTTTTACATATGCATTTTGCTGGATGTTTTCCATCAGCGTATTTAATGGAAGTTGCTGTGCCTTACAAGAAGCCACAGCAAATATCCCTAATATGATTAGTTTATTTCTCACTATTGCTTTGTGAAAATTAAGTCCTTTGTTTCTGGAAGATAAATGGTTTTATCAGTACTTGGAGGGCATGTAGCAGAATCAATAAGAGAGTCATTTGGTTTATACTCCCATGATAATTGGCTTGTATTGAGTTTTTTTAATATTATTTTTCCCCATCCTATACCACAATTGGTTCCATCGTACCTCAAAATTACATCACCTAATGTAGGTCTCGTTCCCATACTTACAATATTAAAATAGGATTCATTATTTAAAACCATGTTTTGAGTATTTTGTAATTCTACTCCAGAAGAGTTTTTAACTATGTACTTTATTACTAAAACATCCTGATAATAATTTTTATTCTGTAGACTTATAGCTTTTTTTAATTCTTTTGTTATAAATAAGTTGACTATTTTATTGTCGTAAGTTGTTGTAAAATTTCCCACATATATATCAAGCTCATTATTTAGATCTTTTAGATAAGAATTAGTAGTGATATTCTTTAAATAAGTGTTTAATGGTTGAATTTGCTGTGCCTTACAAGAAGCCACAGCAAATATTCCTAATATCATCAGTCTATTTCTCACTATTGCTTTGTGAAAATTAAGTCTTTTGTTTTAGGTAAATAAATTGTCAAATCTGGATTGCCGGGACATCTTTCAGGAGTTATGATCATATCATCAGGCCTATACTCCCATGAGAATTGAGTATTACTGATTTTTTTTAGAAAAATATCGCCCCATCCTACACCACAATTGGTACCACTGTAGTAAAAAATAACAGATTTATCATAAGATCTGATTCTAGTACTATATAGTTCAATGTCCGGGAGATTATTATTTTTTGTATCCTGTAATATATTACCTGCTGGATCTTTAACAATATATTTTACAATCAAAGCATCTCTGTAAAATTTTATATTTACCCGCTTTTCTAATTTGTTTTCTTGTTTTGTAATAAACAAAATTATTTCTTTTCCTTGAAATGTAGCTTTATAATTACCTACATACGCATCTAGTTCATTATCTAAATCTTTCAAGTAAGAATAGTTTGGGACTTCTTCATAGTCTGTATTCAAAGGATATTGTTGTTGAGATTTACACAGTGAACTATTTATTAATAAACTTATTATAAATAGAAATTTAATACATTTTATTTTCATAATTGTACATTTTAAAATTAACATGGGGTCTCAGTTGGTACTTTATTACTATCTAAGATTATTTTCATTACTTTACCATTATCATCTATTCTTTGTAAGATTACCTTTTCTGATAATCCCATTTTTTCCAATGTATCAAAAAAAAGTTTTTCTAATCCCGTTTTGTTTAGGTTATCTCCCAAAAAATCTACGTAGTTTAAGTTTTCAGCTAATTTACTTTCTTTCTCTCTATAGCCTTTGATGAATTCTTTCATATCTCCATCTGTAAAGTTTTTTGTCAAATCTGATGCCGTTCCACTAAAACGAATGATGTAATGATAATATTTGAACCCTCCCGGACAACTGCACTTGGTTGCACCTATCATTCCCAAGTAGGCATTGCCATAGTCAGATGCTGAAGGTTGTACTGCTGCAAGATCTAACAATAACATTATATCCGGTGGAGAATGTATTTTTGCTCCTGTCATAGTGTGGCTGTGATAGGCTCCCTTAGAATTGGTAATATCATTAAAGGTGACATGATGATCTGCTGAAACATCCGCAGGCAAGATAGTACCGTCATTTTTTTCTATCTTTCCTGTCTCTCCTTCATTAATATCGTTGGCAGCCTTTTCTGCTTGATCTTTAACTTCTTCAATTACCTTTTTTATATTGGGGTCTTGCAATTTATTTTTCGTTTGCTCACAAGGATTCGTGTTATTAGGCGTATTGGGATTGCTTCCGCTACCTCCACCCCCATAATCACCAGGGCCGCCACCCATGTCGTGTCCGCCATTGCCAGGACCTCCATTTCCACCCCATCCGTCATACATCGTCAGCCTTACCGGTCTTGTTACTCTGATGATCACTTCTCCCACATCAATAGGATTGTTGCTATTTCTGGAAACAATCTTGGTTTCATAGTAGTCCTGAAATGTATTAATAAGATAAATAACATCGGAATGTGTGCTTTGGTGAACATCAAAATAGAGATAGTCTCTTTCTGCATTAATCACTCCCGCTATTACGGCCGTTACCTTTCCATCCTTGAGCATCGGGAAAAATAGAAGCTTTCTGTTGTCTCCCTCATCTCCTCCTATATCCTGTGAGGAAACCCTTAAATCCACGGTTCCATACTTGTTTTCAAGTTCGGTTTTCTTTTCGGGATACTTCTCAAAGTAGGCGAGCATGGAGTTTCCAAAGGGGAGTGCATAGTTGTTGGATGCTGCATTTTTGGAAAGGCTTTTTTCCTTTTCAAAGCGTTCAAAAAAGGCAATTTTCTCCTTTTGCGTTTGTTCTGTGCTTGTCAGCATCTCATCTGTCCTACAGGAATTGAGGGAAACAGTAAGCATGCCTAACAATAACAGTCCGCAGACTAGATTTGTCTTCATAAGCATTTGTGTTTTTGTAAATATAATAATTAATTCTTTTTTGTGTGATTTTTTATCACAGGATAAAAGTAAATCATTTATGGAGTGCTGCACTATGTAAACCCATAATTGCACATAATATGCAAATTGCACCCAATTGTGTACAATGTGTACATATGTATAGGATATGGATAAGGAGATCCCTGCACCCCGTTTCATAACCTCCTCCAGGGACTATGATAAGGGGTGATACCCTTTGCAGAACGGCCTGAAGCCACTGCAAAAAAGAGATTGTGTTAATGATAGTTCAGCATATGAAGGCATCATGATTGATAAGCTAACTATATAAAAAAGCGCTCAATTTGAGCGCTTTTTTATATAGTTAAAATATTACTTATTGTTTGGTTAGAGTTATGCTTTTACCTGCTGGGATAGTAGTTTGAAAATTACTGCAATCTTGCTTTACAATATCATAATCAGCTAAGAAATTAATGGTTAATATATTTGGTGTATCTGCTTTCACCCCAAGATATATTGTTCCGGTGTCAATACAACCTGTATATTGTGCACCCGGAAAAATCATCTTGTAGAATTTTAAATTTTTTTGAAAATTTGTTCCCCTGAAAAAATTATCATCCTCTAATTTGTTGAAATTATTGAATTCAATAGTGCCATTTGAAGCCGTAATCTTTAGTTTTCCTATTAATTTATCCCATTTAATTTCATCACCAACATTTTCTTTTTTAATAAGATTTACTTCATAACTTTTACCATTAAAAATGCCTTTCCATGTTCCAATGAACTTATTTAGAAGCCCATTAGTATCCTTTACATAATCAGCATTTGGATAACTTCCAGGCTCATACTGGGCCATACTTTCCAGTGTAACTGTTTGAGCATTACAAAGTGTTCCAAACATTAATAAAGTAATATAAAATATATTTTTCATAATATTTAATTTTAGCAATCCGTAGAAGATTTTGTTTTTTTATCAGTGCTTAGTTTTATAATACCTGACAAAAGGATTCGTGCGGTAGCGGGGATATAAACCTTTTCACTTAGAAATCTAAAAAATCAATTCTGGAAATGTAATAAGTATTATTTAAATCTAATAAATCCCAGTTTAAACTGGGATTTGTTGTTATTGCTTTGTTAGAGTGATCTCTTCAGGTAGAGAGTCAGGAATATCAGTATTATAATACTGGCAATCGGAGGTTATCATATTGCTGCCAAAATAAAGATTCCAATTAAGTTTTGTCCTGGAAGAATCTGTGAAGTTGATAATAATATTGCCGGAAGTATTACAAAGATCAAAATCATTATATATAAGCGAATATTTATCATCTGCCTTTCTAATTCTACTTCCTCGTATTTTCGCGAAATTATCAGTAGCATTGGTATTATTGAACAAAACATTTCCATTACTATCTATAACTTTGAATTTTCCAATTATATAATCTTTAAAGTATTTTAAATTATCATTATATTGATTAGTAACCTTTTTGAATGTTACTAATATTGTCTTATTGTCCCAGGTTCCTTTCCAAGTTCCCTCGTAAGATTCTAATTCATTATTGGTATCTTTTAAATATGCATTCTCAGGAATATCTGTATAGGTTCTTAAAGGTAATATTTGTGCATTATAGAAAAGACAAACAAAAACTAGTATAATTAAAATTTTATATTTCATTATATTAAATATTTAGATTTAACAAGGGGTTGGAACTACAGAATTAGTAGCTTTATTATATTTTAGTTTGGTTGTATTTCCAGTACCTTTATCACTTTTATAGACTTCCAATCCATCTATTTTTACTTTTTCATCCATGAATTGAGTAAACAATTTCTCAACATTATCTTGAGTTAATCCTTTTGAGTCGTTTAATTCTGTAAATTTATCATCATACCAACTTTGCCAACTAGATAAAGTACCAGGTCCAATACCAAAGCTTCCATCCCCTGAATATTTTATAATATAATTTCCTTGGGAAGTTATTACCATACCATAAGCATCTGACATTGATCCCTTAGCTTCTGCATTTCTTACACATACACCAAGAAATGTAAAAACATCAGCAGGAGAGAAAATTTTAACCACTCCTGTCTTATCAAGATGTGTATGTATATATCCATAATATTTATTTCCTTCCAGCATTGTCATATTTCCTTTTTTGTTATTTGGCAATGGTTCATAATTTGAGGATGGTTGACCATATGCAGCAGCAAAACCACTTTCTTTTTTCAGATCAAATTTATCTTTCTTGTCTAAATCCGTAACCTTATCTTTGAATTTTTGGTTTTGATTTTCTGCTTTCATTTTCTCACAAGGATTCGTGTTATTAGGCGTATTGGGATTGCTTCCGCTACCTCCACCTCCATAATCACCAGGGCCGCCACCCATGTCATGTCCGCCATTGCCAGGACCTCCATTTCCGGCCCATCCGTCATACATGGTCAGCCTTACCGGTCTTGTTACTCTGATGATCACTTCTCCCACGTCAATAGGATTGTTGCTATTTCTGGAAACAATCTTGGTTTCATAGTAGTCCTGAAATGTATTAATAAGATAAAT
>NZ_JAWRWZ010000489.1:0-258 GCF_046535285.1 Chryseobacterium sp. SIMBA_028
GGGTAACTCGTGGTTGGGCCTGGTCGAAACCGTTGGAGCCTCAATTAAAATATCGACCGATTTTCAACTTTAACGGAAGAGCAGTTTAGAAGTCCGGCCCTCGATGACGAGTCCTTTACATTTGATATTGCGCTCCAAGAAGGCGGATCTCTCGCCCTGGACCCTGAGTTGCCGGAGAGCCCATTCCTTATTCCGTTGATGCCCGATGGTACGGCCGGGGGACGACAATTTCAGTCCAAAGTTCTGCGAATTCGCATT
>NZ_JAWRWZ010000490.1:0-258 GCF_046535285.1 Chryseobacterium sp. SIMBA_028
GGGATTCTTTGAAATTCCGGTAGATCATTTGTATGCATCCAGTATTTTCGTAGACTACATTAGAGCGCTGAACTTAGACAGTCTTACGATTGCTTCCCCGGACATGGGAGGAGCAAAAAGAGCAAAAAACTATGCAGGTCACCTTGGTGCTGATGTAGTAATTGCTTACAAAGAAAGAAAGAAAGCTAATGTGGTGGAAGAGATGTTCCTTATCGGGGATGTGGAAGGAAAAAACGTAATCCTTATTGATGACATGAT
>NZ_JAWRWZ010000491.1:0-258 GCF_046535285.1 Chryseobacterium sp. SIMBA_028
GGACGTCGCGGGGACGCGAGTCAATCCGTGAGATGCTTCTCGTCAGATGGGTTACGAACGACGCAGAGGGGTGGGCCGAATGCGCAGCGGATCCGGACCCGGTCTATTTTCCGGAGCGGCTTGAGTCGGCGCGCCGCCTCATCACGGACGTACTCGTTCCACTGGTCGCAGCGGCCGCCCCGGTGACCGCCGCCGGGGCCCACGTTGCCATGAAACGCATCCCAGGGAATCCGTTGGCCAAAGCAGCCTTGGAAAGCG
>NZ_JAWRWZ010000492.1:0-258 GCF_046535285.1 Chryseobacterium sp. SIMBA_028
AGAAAATGTAACTCCTTTCAAAGCGTGTACAATCTCTTCGCCCATCCTGAATTCTCTTTTTAAGTCTTTTATTTCAAGAATTTTTCCTGTCATGACATTGTTTTTTTCTGTGAAAATTATCTTGGACCGCCACCACCGCCGCCGCTGTTTCTATTACCGCCACCACCTCTTTGAGGAAGGAATGGGCTTTTTGCAGCGCTGCCGCCTGATTTTTTAGATAAGGTTTTATATCCTGTAATGATATTGTCGGAGGTCGTT
>NZ_JAWRWZ010000493.1:0-258 GCF_046535285.1 Chryseobacterium sp. SIMBA_028
CTCCGCGGAGAAACCAAACTGGCTTGCGAACTGCACAGCCCAATCGCGCTCGGCGGCCTTCATGGCCGCCTGAATTTCTGTCCTTGGGGTCGGGAACGGTTTGACGTCACCCGGTTTCCCGCCGTTGGCCTTGATCGTCGCCGCGGTGAGAACTTCAATTCCCGTGGCGATCTGACCAAGGATCGTTGCGTGAAGGTCCCATTCGGCGGTGCGCGGCGCCCACGCCGGGCCTTCCTTGCCCCGCTGCGACTCAGCGAT
>NZ_JAWRWZ010000494.1:0-258 GCF_046535285.1 Chryseobacterium sp. SIMBA_028
CGATATTTCCGGCATCTTCACCAAAGACTAAGGTTTGAGGATATTTTTCAAAAATCTTATCAAAATTATTTCTTACCACGACTCTTCCGTCAACGTCTTCAGAGCTGTCAGAATATACAGGCTTGATCTCCTGTACATTTTCAGCTTTCCATTGAGACTGAGAATATAAATGGGAAGAATAGTTGTCTTTTTCTATTTCGAAAACCTCATTGTATTTCTGCATCAATTGGTTTCTTTCTGCAGAATTAGTTCCTCTTG
>NZ_JAWRWZ010000495.1:0-258 GCF_046535285.1 Chryseobacterium sp. SIMBA_028
ATCGACGCGAAGTTTGCGACCTCCGGCCAGGACTGCCTCGCCGCCAACCGCATCTTCGTGCATCGCTCGATCGCCGCCCGGTTTGAAGCGGCATTTGCAGAGCGCATCCGCGAACTGAAGGTCGGCGATGGCTTGTCCACCGGTGCCGAAATCGGCCCGCTGATGCACGAGCGGGCCATCGCCAAGGTCGAGGAGCAGGTCGAGGATGCGCTGAAGCGCGGCGCCAGGCTCGTCGCCGGCGGCAAGCGGCACAAGGCT
>NZ_JAWRWZ010000496.1:0-258 GCF_046535285.1 Chryseobacterium sp. SIMBA_028
CGGTAAGACAATACCAGCAAGAATATTTCGAAAAGAAAGCAAATATCCGAAAACGAGAAAAATCAGCTTAGCATTTTTAATGTTAAGTAGGTATTATAGAAAAGATAATGGTTTATGAGCAGGTGATCGTTACAAAAGTGCGAGACTATTAACCACTAATCTAGTGTTAATGATCTTTTCCGCCTTTACTATTTAAAAATAAAGCTTTATTTTTACCGTATGAAAAAATTATTTCTGGCGGTTGCCGTGATTCTTTCT
>NZ_JAWRWZ010000497.1:0-258 GCF_046535285.1 Chryseobacterium sp. SIMBA_028
CGGCAAGGACGTCGATCTGTACGAGCATATTCCCCGCGAACGCGGCGATCTTGTCCTCGAAGCGCGTGGACTGAGCCGGGCAGGAGCTTTCGCGGATGTGGACCTGCGGCTCCACGCCGGCGAGATCGTCGGCTTGGCCGGACTCGTGGGCGCCGGCCGGACTGAGGTGGCGCGCTGCATCTATGGCGCCGACAAGGCCGACGCCGGAATCGTGGAGATGGATGGCCGGAAGCTTCGGCTTCACAGTGCCACGGCGGG
>NZ_JAWRWZ010000068.1:0-398 GCF_046535285.1 Chryseobacterium sp. SIMBA_028
TGTGTTTTTGTAAATATAATAATTAATTCTTTTTTGTGTGATTTCTATCACAGGATAAAAGTAAATCATTTATGGAGCCCTGCACTATGGAAACCCATAATTGCACATAATATGCAATATGCCCACAATTGTGTAGAATGTGTACACAATTGTATCGGGTATGGATAAGGAGATCCCTGTACCCCTTGCAGAACGGCCTGAAGCAACTGCAAAAAATAGATTGTGTTAATGATAGTTCAGCATATGAAGACATCATGATTGATAAGCTAACTATATAAAAAAGCGCTCAATTTGAGCGCTTTTTTATATAGTTAAAATGTTACTTATTGTTTGGTTAGAACGATGTCTTTCGGAAAGTTAATCGGCCAACTTTTCCCCTCCACGATAATCAAATTATA
>NZ_JAWRWZ010000498.1:0-258 GCF_046535285.1 Chryseobacterium sp. SIMBA_028
GTGGGCCTTTCAGCCGGGCCATCGCTGGCCGGCGTGGTTCTCAACGACTGAGCTGATGCGAGTTGACCGGCAGTCCTGCGTTGCTTGAGCGAATCTTGACATATTTCTCGGTATCGCTTGAGGTGGGACCGTCATACTCGAATGGTTAGGCAGAAGCCCGGGCAGCCTGGGTAGATGGTCTTGCAGTGGGCTGTCTACCTCCGGTTCGCTTCCTTGCCGGGCATCCGGGAAGGTTTCCTTGCCCGCCCTCACTTCGTG
>NZ_JAWRWZ010000499.1:0-257 GCF_046535285.1 Chryseobacterium sp. SIMBA_028
TTCCATGTACAGGGACTTGTTGTAGCCACGCGTGCGCTTCAACTTCGAGAATGCCTTGCCGGTGGCCTTGATGGCCTTGCCGTTGTTGCCGGCCAGAAAGGCGCCGACGGCAGAGCCACAGATGATGAGCAATTCCGCGGGCTGCATCAGCACCGCCAGGTGCCCGCCCACCATCAGATACCCGCCCAGGGTGGACCCGATGACCACTAGATAGCCTATGAACAACAACACAATAACCCCCTTGGCATTCGGTCAAC
>NZ_JAWRWZ010000500.1:0-257 GCF_046535285.1 Chryseobacterium sp. SIMBA_028
GGGTTCGCGCCGAACATGGCCGGATTCCACCAGACGGTCTATCAAAGTGGTCATGGAGGCGGACGTTATGCCAAGCCGGTCGCCCAGATCCTTCGGCTTCATGACTTTGCCGGCGGCTTCGGCTTCGAAGAGGTACCGCAGGGCCAAGAGGTCCTTCTCGCCCATTCCCATGGACGATCGGGTCCTTCGGCGCATTGCTTGCTCGGAGACGCGATAATCCCTGAGGGCATTGAGGACGTCAACGGCAATGGCTCTTT
>NZ_JAWRWZ010000501.1:0-257 GCF_046535285.1 Chryseobacterium sp. SIMBA_028
CGCGTCACAGCTGAACTTTCAGGAAACCATGATGGAGATGGTCCCGTATCCGCTTGTCGCCAAAGATCTGGATGGCCGTTACATCGCGAGCAACCGGGCGTATGAGGAGGCGAGCGGCTTGCACCGCGAAGCGGTCATCGGGCGCACCGCTTTGGATGTCCACGCATGGGGCGATACAAACAGCCGCGTCGTGGATGACATGACGCGCAACTTGCAGACAAGCAGCGAGTCGGCGAAGGTGGAGCTTCAGTTCGAAG
>NZ_JAWRWZ010000502.1:0-257 GCF_046535285.1 Chryseobacterium sp. SIMBA_028
TGCCGCACTACAACAGTACAGAGATATCCAGAAAGACATGGATGATATGGACAGCAAGGCTAAGCGAAAATTTGTGAGAGAAAGACAGAATATGCTGGCCGACCAATATGAAAAGCAATTACGCGACCTGACAACTACCGAAGGACAGGTTTTTGCAAAGCTTATGAACAGAGCAACCGGTAAAAACGTGTATGAGATCATAAAAGAGCTTAGAGGCGGATGGAGTGCCTTCTGGTGGAATGTAAAAGGAAAGATGG
>NZ_JAWRWZ010000503.1:0-257 GCF_046535285.1 Chryseobacterium sp. SIMBA_028
TTCTCCAATAGTTTCGGGAGCACTTTCTCTTTTATTTTCTTCTAATACTTGTTTATCACCTATTGAAGCAGAAACTATTTTAAAGCTTACAGCTGCTAACATAGATCAGATTCCTCAAAATCAAATATTTACAGGACTTTTAGGAGCTGGGAGATTAGACGCAGGAAAAGCTAATAAAATGGCCTGGCAAATGAATTCTTCGAACGGCGGAGAAGTTTTAATTGAAAATAAAAAATTCAATCGTTGGAATTTTGAAC
>NZ_JAWRWZ010000504.1:0-257 GCF_046535285.1 Chryseobacterium sp. SIMBA_028
GTAGCGGGAGAAGGTAGAATTTCAGGGAAAATTGTAGATGAAGTTGGAAACCCGGTAGTGGGAGCACAGATTACAGTGGCAGGAAAGACTGTAGTAACGGATAATAATGGTGATTTTGTGGTGGATTTGCCTTCCGGAGTATATGTTTTGATGATAAAAGCTACAAAATTCAACAGTTTACGGGTAGAAAAGCTGTCAGTACGTACTCATGAAACAAATATGATTTCATTTGCGTTAAAGCCCGCTTCAGATAAAAT
>NZ_JAWRWZ010000505.1:0-257 GCF_046535285.1 Chryseobacterium sp. SIMBA_028
CGGCATCAGGGCCGGCACGCCGGGGAAGGTTTCGGCGGCTTTCACGGACAGCCCGGAGGCGAACAGCAGCGCGGCGGACCAGGGCAGCGAATAGACCAGGGTGCAGGACATGCTGTCGATGATGTTGGCGCGTCGGTAAGGGCTCAGGCCGAAGCGTTCACCGACCGGTTTGGCGTAGGACAGGCCGACCGCGAGGATCGCAGGGGCATTGATGCTCATCAGCGAAGACATCAGCAGCGAGAGCCCGGCGGAGGAGG
>NZ_JAWRWZ010000506.1:0-257 GCF_046535285.1 Chryseobacterium sp. SIMBA_028
CCTGATTTTAATTAACTTTACTCTTTATTAAAAATCATGTTAAGATTCACTTACCCTGAAATAATCAATACACGATGAAATTATGAACCATTCTATTCGGTACTTTTCTTCTGGCCTTGCTGGGAACAACAATCATTCAGGGAAACTGGAATTTTTTATTTTCCGGAAATCTTGGAATGGCGGTTTTTATTATTTTCACGGGCCTTTCTCATTTTAAATTTCAAAAAGGAATGGCGATGATGATTCCGGATTTTATG
>NZ_JAWRWZ010000507.1:0-257 GCF_046535285.1 Chryseobacterium sp. SIMBA_028
TTCCAGATGGTTTATGGCTATTTTCATATACAGCCTTAATGCTTGAAATATGGAAACACCGAATAAACAATCAGAGTTTTTTTTGGATTTTCAGCCTCCCGTGTATGGCCTTACTTTCAGAATTTTTGCAGCTTTTCAAAGTAATACCGGGAACTTTTGATCTTATTGATCTCATCTTT
Source organism: Chryseobacterium sp. SIMBA_028 (assembly GCF_046535285.1). Taxonomy (NCBI): domain Bacteria; kingdom Pseudomonadati; phylum Bacteroidota; class Flavobacteriia; order Flavobacteriales; family Weeksellaceae; genus Chryseobacterium; species Chryseobacterium sp. SIMBA_028. The sequence continues at coordinate 180 of NZ_JAWRWZ010000507.1, forward strand.
TATTTCCTCGGAGCAGCACTCCCTTTTTATAAGTCTAACGCATTAATCTTTAACACTAACAATTATGAAAAAATTTAA
>NZ_JAWRWZ010000508.1:0-257 GCF_046535285.1 Chryseobacterium sp. SIMBA_028
ATTTGAAACTCAAAGAGGTCTGGAGATATAAAGATCTGATCTATATGTTTGTAAAACGAGATTTTATATCCAGTTTTAAACAAACTATCCTAGGGCCTATCTGGTTTTTCATCAACCCTATCTTCACGACCATCACTTATCTTATTGTTTTTGGAAGAATTGCCAATTTACCTACAGATGATGCACCACCAATACTATTTTACCTGGCCGGTGTTACCCTCTGGAATTATTTCTCAACCTCATTAATAGGAACATCT
>NZ_JAWRWZ010000509.1:0-257 GCF_046535285.1 Chryseobacterium sp. SIMBA_028
GGTCATCAGCATAATGGTACTGATGAAGTTTGTCCTTTAACCATTATCGAAAAGGCTGATACACTTGATATTTCGAATTATGAAATGAAAAATTGTATTCAAAGAAAGAAAAGTTGATATCATTAGTTAAAAAATATGGTACAAGAAGAAATGGATTACTTCATAGTCTCTCTGCTTTTTTTTATGATTATGAAATAAAAGATTTCGGAAATGGATATAAAAAACAAGTGCAAACTGGTTTTGAAACTTATGATTCT
>NZ_JAWRWZ010000510.1:0-257 GCF_046535285.1 Chryseobacterium sp. SIMBA_028
CTCTATGTTAACTCTTATGTAGACACGATCCATTACCCACAATTCCAACACCTTAAAGATCATCTCAACCAATTACTACCGCAAGAATACCAATAAACATGCAGGAAAATTTCTCTCTAAAGCCGTTTAATACTTTTGGCGTTGATGTGAATGCCCAATACTTTACCCAAGCCAGCAGCATTGAAAAATTAAAAGATGCCATTCAATTTTCGAGATCGCAGTCTCTTCACCTTTTGATTTTAGGAGGCGGAAGCAAT
>NZ_JAWRWZ010000511.1:0-257 GCF_046535285.1 Chryseobacterium sp. SIMBA_028
TATCATTTCTAAAACAAATCAATTTTTTGATCTCATTGTAAATCTTCTACATTCAGTCTCTAAAACACAGAATAATTATATGTAAAACTTTTGCTCACAAATCATGCTAAGTTTAAAATAATAAATCCATTACTTGTTGCGATGGATTTTTTATTTAAATTCCTCAAAGAACAGTTGATATTTTTAATTTTAAGAAAATTATCGTTGTACAATTTTACTAGAATGTACTATAATTTCATATCCGTTCTTGATTAAAC
>NZ_JAWRWZ010000512.1:0-257 GCF_046535285.1 Chryseobacterium sp. SIMBA_028
CTCAAACAAACTTACAGTCGCATTATTATAATGTGCCGGAAGCCCTGCGGTATCTTTGAGTTTTGATAATCCCAAAAAATCAAAACCACATTTTGTATAATAAGAGATTAGTCCTGGATTATCTCCAACCGTATCAAGACGAATAAACTTTTTGCCGTTGGTTAATGCATATTGTTTACCCCATTCCACTATTTTTTGAACGAGATTCTGTCCTCTGAAATCAGGATTTGTTGCTATACGGTGAATGTAAACTGCGG
>NZ_JAWRWZ010000513.1:0-257 GCF_046535285.1 Chryseobacterium sp. SIMBA_028
TCTTGCAGGACCAGGGTATCGTCCTGGAAGACAACGTCCTGGCGGTGCGCCAGCACGCTGATGGTGGTCAGCCCCACGATGCGCTCGGTGGCAAGATGCTCGACGGCGGTAACCACCGTGCGCCTGCCCTGCGCCAACGCAGCGTTTTCGGTTTCACGCAGCACTGCTGCGTCAAAGACCATGCCGGTTGCCAGCGCGGCTGCAGGCTCGTCCTCCCCGCCGTCATGGACTACCTCCCCGGCAGCGTTCTCCAGCAC
>NZ_JAWRWZ010000514.1:0-257 GCF_046535285.1 Chryseobacterium sp. SIMBA_028
GTTGGATCCCTCCGCCCTAGACCCAAAGTTCGTAGCCATCATCTTTATGGAAATACTCCCTGCGATCAGTGGCGTCTGCGCCCAACCACAGGCCTGAACCGTCCGGCATTTCTTCTTCCACTATCCCCCGGCGGACAACGCGGGTGTTGTCGCGGATTTCTACGATATCCCCTACATGGCTCTGCCAAACTACGGTCCGCCGGAGGTGTGTGTCGGTGTTCCATTGCTCGAACATCAGCGTTCCAGGAGCAGGGCGT
>NZ_JAWRWZ010000515.1:0-257 GCF_046535285.1 Chryseobacterium sp. SIMBA_028
GGTACCACCCGCTTAACAAGTCGCGATTTGAATCACGATTCCAGCGAAGCAAAAAAGGCTGCCCATACTGGCCCCGATGTCATAACGGATCGAGGCAGACCATCTCATGTCTTGATGACATTTGAAAAGTTCGAGCGCTTGATCGGCAAACGTCACAACTTCGTCGATGCTCTTTCGATGTCCGGCTTGTCGACGATCGATTTTCAATCACGCCGGAAGTCATCCCCCCTCGTGAGGTCGCGTTCTCGTGAAATATC
>NZ_JAWRWZ010000516.1:0-257 GCF_046535285.1 Chryseobacterium sp. SIMBA_028
CTATGACCACCTTGCTTGCCAGTATTCTTCATTACCGTTTAGGGTTCAATGTGGTCATTATGGATTGTGATTTCCCTCAGCACAGTATAAGCAATATGCGGGAACGGGATAAGAAGACCATCATGGAAAATGACTATCACAAGAAGTCAGCCATGAAGCAGTTCCAATCTATCAATAAGAAAGCCTACCCTATTATCAAATGCAAATCTGAAAATGCATTGGACCAAGCGTTAGAATACATACAACAATCCACAGTT
>NZ_JAWRWZ010000517.1:0-257 GCF_046535285.1 Chryseobacterium sp. SIMBA_028
CTTTCGCTACTTCCCAGATGCATGACGGTATTCAGTTCATCGATATGAATGCCCTTTTCTTTCAAGCGGTTCTGGATAAACTCCAGAGTTCCAGAACCTTGTTCCCTGAAAATCAGGTTTAGATTATATAGATCTTTTAAAACCAGATTTTTATGGGCTAGTGGATGGTCTGTTTTTGCGACCAGAACGATCTCATCAGGCTTAAAGATTTTATAATCAAAATAGGAAGACTGCGATTCACCTTCAATGATACCCAG
>NZ_JAWRWZ010000518.1:0-257 GCF_046535285.1 Chryseobacterium sp. SIMBA_028
TTGAATGCTTTGGGCAACATCAGTTCCCATCAATCCACTGATTTGATTGCTTATTTCTCCACGGATTGCCTCTTCACCGAAGAAATTTCCGGCAATCCAGATGATGATAATCAATAACCCCGGAATGGAAAAAATGGCATAATATGCAAGACTTGCCGAATCCCTGGATGCGGAAGAATCATTCCATTCTGTAAAGGCTTCTTTTAAAACGTCCCAGAAAAATTTTATATTTTTTATCATATTAAAATGGATATCCG
>NZ_JAWRWZ010000519.1:0-257 GCF_046535285.1 Chryseobacterium sp. SIMBA_028
GTTTCAGGCGGCCTACGCTCCGTAGAGCCGCGGGGTTCTTGATCGCCATCCACTTCGGCGGTCGCCCCCGGCCGCTCCACGTTCGCCCGGTGGTGGGGTCGCGATAGTGCGGTGCCGAAAGGGATTTGCGTGGCGTGTGCGCCGGGCGCGCGTGGTAGCCGAGGTCTTCCGGCGTGATGCCGTATTCGGCCATCGTCTACCTGATCGACACGACGATTTCGGCAATTTCCTGACGGCGCACTTCGTCGGCCTGCGCC
>NZ_JAWRWZ010000520.1:0-257 GCF_046535285.1 Chryseobacterium sp. SIMBA_028
CTACGCGCGTCACATCGCCGATCTCGATGTCGACTTTCCGCGGCCGGCGACCGACGTCACCCGTCGCCGCCCCGTCAGCGCGCGTCCCGCTGCGACGCGCGCTTCAGAACCGGTTCAGCTTCGCCAGCTCGTCCTTGCTCAGCAGCGTCTTCTGCGTCGCCCCCGGCGCGCCGAAGCCGAGCAGCGAAACCGAATTCGACGAATCGTAGCCGACCTGCTCCGGCCTGCGCCGCTTCGATCCGCCATCCGGACCGTTG
>NZ_JAWRWZ010000521.1:0-257 GCF_046535285.1 Chryseobacterium sp. SIMBA_028
GCAGCCGATCCGGCGCTACGCCTTCGATGCCGCAATCCTGTTCTCGGATATTCTCGTCATTCCCGATGCTATGAAGCGCAACGTTCGCTTTACCGAGGGGCATGGACCGGAGATGGATCCGATCGACGAAGGCGGTATCGCAAATCTTAGCGATGAGGACATCGTTTCCTATTTGCAGCCGGTCATGGAGACCGTCAGACGCCTGCGCGCTGAGCTTCCCACCGAAACGACACTGCTCGGCTTCTGTGGAGCTCCCT
>NZ_JAWRWZ010000522.1:0-257 GCF_046535285.1 Chryseobacterium sp. SIMBA_028
CTCCTGCCCGGTATGAAATCGGTGTTCCTTCTTTTAATCCCAGTTCCTGAGCAGCAGATGCAGAAACGGTAGACTGGATCCCGAATGCATGAAAAGTTTAACAGTCTGTAGCTTTGAATTTTAAAGACTTATTTTTACATTAGTACTCATCAATAAAATATTTCATTATGGGAAAAGGAGACAAAAAATCAAAAAGAGGAAAAATCAATTCAGGAAGTTATGGTAAGAGAAGACTTAGAAAAAAAGGTAAAACTGCT
>NZ_JAWRWZ010000523.1:0-257 GCF_046535285.1 Chryseobacterium sp. SIMBA_028
TTTTTGATGTATTTTTAGGATTAATTGGATTTTATCCAAATTTTTATTTAATAATCAATTTCTGGCTGTAAGATTTCAACTCACCGGATTTTAAATTAATATAATAAACCCCTGCAGGAATTCCAGTAATATCAATGCTGTTATCACTGCTGATCTTCGCATTTTCAAGAACTTTTCTTCCCTCTGAACTTATAATTTCAGCAGAAATATTTTTATCTTTCAATCCACCAATGAAAACTTTTTTAGAAGCAGGATTC
>NZ_JAWRWZ010000524.1:0-256 GCF_046535285.1 Chryseobacterium sp. SIMBA_028
GAAGTAAGGAGGATAGATCGTAGAGTGCCATCCTTTAATTACTGAAGTTGCGAAGTCAAAAGATACAGTAGTGTGTACTGAGAATACAAGTGGAGTTGCTAATCCTGCAAGAACCAAAGATAATTCTTCGAATCTCTGCCAGTGTTTTGCTTTACCACCCCAACCGAATGCTAGGAATGTATAAATTTTCTTTGTCCAAGGAGTTTTTGCTCTATCTCTGATCATTGCAAAGTCAGGGATTAATCCCATAAACCAG
>NZ_JAWRWZ010000525.1:0-256 GCF_046535285.1 Chryseobacterium sp. SIMBA_028
GTCGGTGCCCAGCGCCCGGGAAAGGTGCCGCCCCAGGACCAGCATCGCGAGGCTGTTGGAGGCAATGATCACCGCTGTAGACCTGACATCTTCGAAATCCCGAATGGTGCCGGCCTCGATGCCGGCCTCAATGATCCCTTGGGTTTGGTCCACGACGGCGTCGAAGAAAGCGTCTCCGGCGTCGGACTCATCGCCGAGCGAGCGGCGGATATAGGCGATCTCGTCCGCATACTGACCCGGGTGGTTCAGGTAGTCC
>NZ_JAWRWZ010000526.1:0-256 GCF_046535285.1 Chryseobacterium sp. SIMBA_028
CGGTGATGGTGATCGTCGCGGTTGAGCGAAACCATGAGATAGCGGCCGATTTGGACTGTTGCCAGGTAGGTGGCCATGGGCTCGGCGTGCTCATAAACCCAGGTCTCGCGGCTGGACTTGCGGGACCTGGACACAAGCCGCCCATTGCACACGGGGCGGTAGTTCTCATCCGTGGTAACCGAAATCAGGTAGCTCGACTTGCTGCGGGGATGGTCGTTGCAGGGAAACCACGAGGCGGCGCCGTTGGGCTGTCCGG
>NZ_JAWRWZ010000527.1:0-256 GCF_046535285.1 Chryseobacterium sp. SIMBA_028
GAACGATCCCATATTGGCTGCCGGATAAAATAATAATGTTCCTGCAGCAGAAATAAGGAGTCCTACTATTAAACCGTTTTTATAACCGATTTTATTAATTAAATCTTGTTTCAATCCTTTTGAAACTGCCATATAAATTAAAGAACCTACCGTATATGCCACGTAGAAACAGATCTGGACGAGCATACTTTCGGTTTGTGATAAATTGAAGGCTTTTTTAAATACCGGGATCAGTATGTCGTTACTTGCAGCGACG
>NZ_JAWRWZ010000528.1:0-256 GCF_046535285.1 Chryseobacterium sp. SIMBA_028
GGTCGTCGGCGCAGGCCTGGATGACAATGTCCCCGCCGGTCCCCCCGGGCTGAAGATCGTCCCCGGGAACGTGCGGAAGATCGATCAGGTCTTCGGGGCGGCGGCCCTCCAGGCCGAATCGGGCCTTGCCGTCCTTCTCGAAAAGCCCCGCCCCAAAGCCAAACGTCAAGGTCAAATGTGCGGCGGCGAGATCCAGCGCCTCCCCGGTGTCCTCGGGCGGAGCGTTGTACGGTCCGTCGACGGCGCCAGTCTCGCC
>NZ_JAWRWZ010000529.1:0-256 GCF_046535285.1 Chryseobacterium sp. SIMBA_028
GAGCGACAGGAGCAATTGGTTCATCCGGACCGACTGGCTCAACGGGAGGAACCGGCCCAACAGGAGTAACAGGTGCAACCGGTTCAACAGGAGCGACAGGGTCAACGGGGATAACCGGAGCGACTGGCTCAACCGGTGTAGCAGGGTCAACAGGAGAAACCGGCTCGACTGGTGCAACAGGCCCAACTGGTTCAACAGGAGCAACCGGGGCGACGGGGATAACCGGCTCAACTGGAGTAACAGGTGCAACTGGAGT
>NZ_JAWRWZ010000530.1:0-256 GCF_046535285.1 Chryseobacterium sp. SIMBA_028
GCAGAAGCTTGCGCAGCGACGGCAGAGCGAGCGCCAGGAGAGCCGCGAGGCTGAGCGCCAGCGGCATGCCCGACAGCCCATACCAGCAGCCTGCCGTCAGAAGCGAGATGACGATGAGATTCCAGACCGGCTCCAGCCGTTCCGGCGCCTGGCCGGTACGGATATGCCATGCCCTGAGCACGCTCGCCGCGCCGTCCAGCAACGGCTCGTCGATATAACGATTGATCCAGTTCACGCTGATGCGCCCCTTCATTAG
>NZ_JAWRWZ010000015.1:0-123097 GCF_046535285.1 Chryseobacterium sp. SIMBA_028
ATAGGTTTTGGCCAAGGCCGAATTCGATGGGGATTTATTAAGACGGGCTAAAGCCCATCACTAGTGAATATAAGCAGAAGGGTATGTATTTTTGTGGATGCCCTCCTCCCTAGCCCTGATAGGAACGGTTACCCCACAGCAGGGATGGGAAGCGGATGGACCGGGAATGGGAAGGTCTGGAGCGAGGAGTATGAGTGAATAGCAGGAAAAAGCTCCTGAAAAGTTTTAGGGTTTGAAAGTAAGAAGTATGGGTATTGGAGAACGTGAATGTGGTGATAGAAAGTTTTGCCTTCTCCAATGGTATGATCAAAGAAAACGTTTAACCAATACTCTATAGGTAAAGTAACCAATAAGGCAGCCAATGGTGTCGGCAACAATATCCAGGGCTTCCATGGATCTTCCTAGTCCCATTTCTTCCTGTAGTATTTCGGTAAGGAATGCATATATAAGGATGATCTGAAAGAAGTATGAAAATTTTATTCTGGGAAATGCGGCAATGAAAGAAAAACCCAGGGCGGCAAATATACCTAAGTGTAAAACTTTGTCGATACCGCTGAACATGAACCAATACTCATGGTTCTCTTCTCCGGGCTTGAGAAGCATATAAGTAAGAAATGCCCAATAAATGGGCAATATCTTACTAAATATTTTTGAAATCTTATCCAATGATTGCCTGGTAATCTTCTGCAGAAAGCAATTCAGACTGATCTGCACCGTCAGCAAGTTCTAACTTGATGATCCATCCGTTTCCATAAGGATCTGTATTTAATAGTTCAGGCTGGTCTTCTAATCCTGAGTTGAATTCAATAACTTTTCCTGAAATAGGTAAGAATAAATCTGAAACAGTTTTTACTGCTTCTACACTTCCGAAAACATCTCCGCCATTAAGGTCATCATCCACTGTATCTACATCTACGTATACGATGTCTCCAAGCTCTCCCTGAGCGAAGTCTGTAATACCGATTGTAGCCACATTCCCTTCGATCTTAATCCATTCGTGATCTTTCGTGTACTTTAATTCTGATGGTGTGTTCATTTTTTAATTTTTATTTTGTACAAATGTATTCAAAATTATACTAGCTTCAAATATTGGATATAAAAAAAGTCCTTCAAAACTGAAGGACATTTAAGTTTATATCATTTCTAGAATCCACCTCCGGACTCACCGAATGTAAATGTTGCAGAGATCCCTGCTCTAATGGTAGACAGCGGGAATGCGGTTGAGATTTTATACTTTGAGGTCATCTGTTCGTAGAAGACTCTCAGGTTCAGGTTTTCGGAGACGTTATAGTCTGCAGAAAGTTTGATGTTTAAAAGTCTCTGCCCTCCTGTGATCTGCGAATCGTTCAGCAGGATATTCATAATGGAGGTTTTACTGTCTCTTAGTGAAATATCTCCTCTGATATTAAGATCGCTTCCTTTTCCTCTGGTCCCTCTTCCTCTTATGTTAGCTGTTCCCAGTCTGAAGTTTCGGACGATGTATCCCAGCCTTACTACATATTCTGAGTTGGAATCTTCGGTTAGTGTATGATTCACTAGCCCCAGTACCATCATCCTGTTTCTGTTGTACTGTAATCCGAACTGCATATTGTTTCTCATGGTAACATCTACTCCGATAAGCGGTGAAAAGGATTCTACGTATCCAACCTGAGCAAATGTGTAAGGGTTTATTTTATCTCCCTCACTCTTCGTTCCAGTATCATCTATTACCTGATAGAAGCCTCCTGGATTTCCGTGGTAGTCTATATTACTTTGAATTCCTGTTGCTGTATACGTTGCTGTATATCCATGCAGGATATCAAACTTCGTAAACTGGCCACTGATCATTGGAATATTTTTTAATCCGGAGTAAGTAATTCTCCAGTTTGGCAATGGCATTCCTGATTTTTTAGGATTACCCATTGGCGTAATGGATTTTCCTTCAAGGGCTGCTCTAAATGCAGGGATCAACACATAGGCATTGGCTATACTGTAGTGCTTAGCAAATCCGTTGTTATCTATTTCTGCATTTGGACCTCCTAATTGTAGGGACATTGCTCTTGCATTTTCTCTGATCGCCTGATAAACGGCCTGTCCGTCTTTAAATGATGAGCTAAGGAGTACCGCAGAATTGGAATAGGTTACCATATCTGTAGCAAATGTGAAACTTGGATCAGACATTCCTTCCGGATTGATATAATTAAATCCTGTATGCGAGAAGTTGCTGTTAAAGTTATGCAGCACGTTAAGGTCAATTCTGAAGTCATTCATCGGCATTACCTGTAAGTTTGCCCGCAATTCTCTGGTTGACATTCTTACATAGGCATCTGTCATAAAACGAGAGTCACTCACCCAACCATTTTCCATTACCGTTCTTCTGATATCTGCCTGAGATCCTAGCAGGAACCCAATGGTCGGTCCTCCTAATGTCTGACCAGAACCATACCAGTTTGGAGCGGATAATAATCCCGGAAGTACTGTACCATTATTTTCTGTGTAGCTCACATCCAACTGCTTGAATGAAGTCAGGAAGAATGCGGCACTTTGAAGTACGGTAAGCTTGTTTTTGAATTTATAGCTCTTATATCTGTATCTGTTCTTCTCCCATTGTTTTGTATATACGTTGTTCAGGGAATCCATTTCCTGCTTACGTTTCTGAAGCTTGGTATTAATATTCTTAAAATAGTTAAACTGCCCAAAGAACTTAGGAATATCCGCTGTTGCCGTTGCCTGAATAACATTTGTATTCTGCCCTATGGATCCTAAACTCTCCGTTCTATTGGTGTCCGGATTTACCATACCATATAAAGCGGTACTTCTAGCATTCCAGTTATATGTGAATCCATAGCCAATTTCCGCATCAATGAAATCCAAATACGGAAGATACTGGAACGGCAGCTTATAATTCAGCTGTGCTCTGTGGTTATACAATACCGGTCTACCCGATCTGAATACATTTCCGAAAATGGATTTGTTATCCATCATATTAACATCCATGTTATCATTAAGGGTTCTGGTTGCTGAGTTGATTTCAAGCTTTAATGATTTTGTAAAGTTAAATCCTAACCCATACTGCCATCCGAAGTAGAAGTTTCTATTTTTGATGGCTTCCATATCTCCGGCGGCATTTCCACCTAAAATAGCTTCAATATTTCTGAACTCAAGTTCATTGTAATTCCTGTCAATTTCAGTTCTGAAAGAGAGCCTTGTCGGAATAGGATTGATGTTGAATTCTTTCACCCATCTTAGGTACTTCGTTGATTTCGCAGTATCACTAATCATTTTATTGAAAGGCTTCAAAACCCATGGCTTGAAAGTGTAGTTATAATCAATATACCCTCTCAAATACTGTCTGTAGTTTCTCTTGGTATAAATATCTCTGAAATAATCATCGTTATATACCGCGGTTACTGAAACGTTTTCAATATCGTAGAACTTAGGTTTTTTATTCTGATTTACTCTTTCTTTACGCATATTCACCACTCCGATACTTCTTTGCTGTGTATATGTTCTTGCTATTTTTTTCAGTTGATCCCTGTTCGGCGCCTTGCTAAACTCCACATCGGTATCCAAAGGATTGTACTTCGGATCTTCGATGGTTTGTGAATAGGAATAATTTAAAGGAATTTTTATTCCTGTTTTTTCCGGAAGTAGCTTATCTACATTGACAGCTGTATTAATACTGAATGCTGACTGAGTAGACTGATTTCTTTCAGCCGGTTTTGAATCAATATTTCCAAATCCAACTGAAGTATAGGATGCATTGGTATTAACGGTAGCAAAATCTCCAAGGTTAAAGTTTAAGCTTGCGTTTCCGGCATATCCTCCATCATTATCAATTTCAGAAAGACGGATTTCGTTTACCCAAAGAATTCTATCTATTGGGGTACCTGGCTCACCTCTAGGTATTCCATTCTTAATACCTATCATAATGGTTGTTACATTCCCCAAACTTGGACGTCCTTTAATATAAATTCTTTTATAATTATCACCCTCTTCAAAAGCAGGGTCCAAAAACCTTTGCGTGATTTTATCAGAATACAATTTATCTCTTCTGATCTTGGCATCCACAAAGTTCTGGATATCAAGGTTTACTTCATTTTCCAGTGGCCAAATTTCCATTGGAGTTGTTGAAGTAGTTGATGTTAATTTCAAAGATGCTTCATATTCATAATAGTTATCTGTAGCATCGTTTCCAAAACGAATGAAGAATTTTGTTCTTTTATCCATTTGTCCAACGTTCACATCACGATTTGCCGGATCATGAGCGTGTACAAAAAGCTTAAGTTTTTTATATCTTCTCATATCCAGAGTTGTATTTTTAAATACTCCTTTTGCTTTACCTGCATTAAGACCATTAGCTTTCATGTATAATGAAGCTTCATTCTGTCTCTGCGCTCCTGCATTTCCACTCAATACCTGTCTGTCTATTCCTGGAGGCAATACGTATGGAGGTTGATTAAATGCATTTTCTTCTATATTTACACTCCCCACCTCTAGTTTTCCAATCTCAGTATCGTCAGCTGCCCCCTCATCCGGAGATGGCTCTAATTCTGCATTTGAAAAAGTAGCAAGGTTTTTAGGATATTTTCTCCAGTCTGATCTTACAAGATCCATGGTACCGAATCTTAAGGTTGAAGTATTTTCAAATCCTGCTAACATTAACCTTGCAAATCTTACATTGTTAAGTACTGTCGGGTTATGAGAGCCTTCCACTGGATCGTACTGAGAAACAGGTATTCTGAACAAGTACCATTTTACATCAGCAGACTGCCCGTTCTGAAAAGCAGCTTTTACTGTTTTTACATCAACAATATTATTGACTCCTAATGCTAAACTTGACTGATCAAGTTTCACCTCATATTGATTATAGCTTTCAATTTGATCCAGATTATAATCCCTGTTGATATCTTCTGCATCCGGAGTCTGTGAAGACACATTTAAAGAGTTCGCTTCTGAGTTTCCATCAGGATTTCTGAAATACTTGTATCGCTGCACAAGGGAAGCAGCCTGGCTTCCTGTAAATTTATCCGACAGATAAAATACAAAGTCATCCACCGCAGGGTCCACAATATTCGTTACTGGGTTTACAAATGTATTCCCGAATCGCATTGCTTCCTGATCTGAACTTAAACCATCATATCCAACATCCTGTGATTTCCTGCCCTCTCCTTCAGTAGAGAAAGCATATAAAATAGGAGGTTGTTTGGGTTGTACTCCCCAATTTGAATTGGTTGTAGATGGTGATGATCCTGGTGCAGGAAGACCATTTTCATATAACATTTTTCCATCCTTAAGAATATCTTCAGATACATTTCCTAGATGTAGTAAAAGTTTCGCATTGGTTCCCAATGTATTACCATCTGCATAAGGGTCCATCATCCAGAATTCCACATACTCAATATTTGAACTTACAAAGTTCGGAACACTGATAGGCCTCATAATACCAGCCCATCTGCTGTTTGCCTGCTCTGTTCCCGGATTCACGTTATAAGGTCCTTTTTCACCCGGGAAATAGGATATATCGAATGTATTTGTATAGGTTTGCTCTCCTGCTACAAAATCCCTGTTATTATAAATTTCAGAGTACTGTACTCTTCTTGAGGCGTGGTTAGATACTGACTGCGGTGTAATTCCTGATGGAGCCCTACCTCCCACTCCCCAGAATCTTGGGTCAATATTATACCATGATAACAACCCTCTTCCATAGCCACTTGTTAGCTCGTCACTGGCCGGTGGTATGTTGAACGGTGGTAAAGTATTTTTTTCAGGTCTTGAAGCTAAGCTCCATGCAGCCGGCTCCTTTAAGGAGATCTTAGAGGTTGTCTGCTCAAAATCATCAATGTAAGACTGGCTATTGGTGGCTTTATTCAACCCAGGAATAAGGTATGCTCCTTCCATCTTGAAGTTGATATTGGATGGAGCCTCTGTTTTTACCAATGGAAGTTTATCTGTAAACCTGGTCAGGAAAGGAGCCTGATTATTGTACATCAAGTTGATCCCTGCCATGGTATTATTAACAGCTTCCTGCCCAAAGTTTACTTTCTGGGTAAGTGGAGACTCTGAATAATTGATCACCGTTCCCCCTAAAATAAAGTTCTCGTTGAATCTTCTTTCTAAGTTTAATCCCAAGAATCTTTTTCTCTGGGTATTAAATGTCAATTGGTTTTCTAGTGAGATATTGATAGCCTGTCCGGACTGTTTTACATTTTCATTAATGATCGTCACCGTTCCCAGCATGTAGTCCACCGTATAGTCCACTCCCTCAGAAAGCTGTACTCCATTGGCAGAAACCTTTACAGATCCCTGTGGAACGTTTACAGCTCCAAGAGAAATCCCTTGTCCCTGAACTCCTTTATAACGACCTTCTATGGTATACCATTGAGGGATGGTAGTTTGGTTTTGTGGTATTTTGATTTTATCATACAAATCATGGAAAACATACTTTGGATCATTCCCCACCAAACTCTGCATATAGTCCCCAAAAGGCTGTACCTTGGTAAAGATGATTCTTCCGTTTTCCGGCCTGACTGTAACCCCATTGACAAAGTCAAAGATACCGTCTCCTTTTGTACCATCTTTATTATTTTGAATATCACCGTTCATGTTAAGACGGTCCCAATTCAGTAATTTCAAGAGGTTCTGGTCTTTAACCGGGGTATCCGGAAGATAATTGACCTTACCTCCGGTCTTTTGATCTCTGTAATATACGTTAAGAATAAATCCATCAGGAGATACCTGACCTGCGTCCAAAGAATAAATGTTCTTCATCATTAGCTTCCACATTGGAGAGGCCGGATCTACAGTGTTATTTACCCTTAGTACTTTAGTAATCAAAACAGGGCTTTCTTCAGAGAATTCCCCTACTTTGTATACTTTGTTGCTTCCATTTACGGTATATGAATAGGAAACAGCCAAAAGCTGTTGGTCATTCAGTTTTTGGTTCAATGAAATATATCCTAACTGTGGCTGAAATATATATTCGTTAGAATTCAGCTTTCTAGCTTTCGTATTAAAGATAAAATGTTCTCCATTTCTATAAGGCTCTGTACTTCCCGGAAAAGTCTGCCCCTGAAAAATAGCATCATAATTTTTACCCGCTTCCCTGGCTCCTGCTGTGGTTGAAACTTGATTATACAAATCATTTTGAGAGTTGTCCGGTAGTGCTCCGCCTCCCTCTCCAAGGTCCCTGATCCCGATAATACTCTTTTGGTACGCCAGATTACTATTTCCTTGGTCCAATACCCATACTTCTAATCTGGTAATATTAATCGTGGAATTAATCTGTGGATAATTAAGTAACGAGTTATCATATTTATCCAAAAAGTAGTGTCCTAAGAAGTAGTGTTGGTTCTCTTCATAGTCGTTGGCGTTTACTTTAAAGTTATTCATTACACCACCGCCCTGTACTACAATATTTCTGGCTTCACCCTGTTGCTGGGAAAGAACAACTGTCCCAAAGGTTTTACCCAACTGGAACTCTGTCTTTACCCCAAACAATGATTGTGAACCACGGATCAAACTTGTTGAAAGCGGCATGTTTACGTTACCAAATTCAACTCTTTTGATGATTTTATCTTCACCGCCTTCGTTAGGTTTATCTACATTTCCAAGACCTTTACTCTGAAGATCTTTCCAGCTTCCCTTTGCCTGCCAAACGAGGTTCATTCTGTTTTCAAAGGCAAAACCACTCTGGGTATCATAGTTGGCTTTCAACTGAAGATTCTCCCCCACTTTTCCTAATAATCCCAGCTGAATTCTCTGGTCTATATCAAAAGTAAAGCTGGTCCTATTCTGTGGAAGGATCAGCGGGTTATCTATTTTCTGGTAAAGTCCTGCAAAGTCAATGGATGCATATCCTGAAGGAATGATCTCAATTTTGTTTCCGCCGAATATGGTTTCAAACAATTTGTTATTGATCATCAGAGAGGGGATGAGCCCCTTCTTTCTGGCATCAGATTTGTCTTTTCTGAAAAGGAGGTTATATTTTTCCGATTTCTCCTTATAATATGCCTTGGTCTGGGTAGCGAGCATATATTCTTTATACTCTTCCGGAGACATGGCAGTAGGAGGACCGGTAATTGTATTCCCAATTTTAGGATATACATAGTACATCCCGGTTTTTATATCGTAATAGGCTTCATACCTTGTAGGGTCTGCCACTTCATATTGTTTTCTTATGATCGCTGTATCTTTTACCTGCTGTGCAAAGGCACTGACAGACATAAACAGGAACGATAGGAACAAAAATATGTTAAGATGCTTATTATTCGCCACCAAATGTTAAATGTTTTTTAAAATTTGTTTAACCAATTCTTCAACCGAGATACTTGGATTTTGTTTTAAAATCTTATCCGCCATCTTTTCGCTCGTACGTTTAGGAATTCCTAAAACTTCTAATGCAGATAACGATTCTTCCTTAACTTTATTATCTACCAACAATGAAATATTATCTACCGGACCACTGAATTTCTGTACTTTATCTTTAAGATCTACAATAATTCTTTCTGCTGTTTTCGCCCCAATTCCCTTGGCTTTCTGAATCAATGTGCCGTTACCGGAAAGGATAGCCGAAGCAATCTCATCAAGACTTAGAGTGGATAATAAAATGAGTGCAGAAACAGCTCCTACTCCATTAACGCTTATTAACAGATTGAACATTTCTTTTTCTGAACGAGTGTTAAAACCGAACAGCAGATGAGCATCCTCACGAATGATCTGTTGAATAAATAGAAAGGTTTGCTGATTTAAAACCAGTGTCTGTGAGGTCATTAAGCTGATCCCCACGTAATAGCCAACGCCCTGTACGTTGATTACGGTATAGGTAGGTGTAAGTTCTTGAACAGTACCTTGTAAAGAAAATATCATTATTAATTTTTGAAACTCCCAAATATAAAAATTTAACCTCCAAATACAGCATTAAAGGTTAAAATAAATTGTTTTTAACGACTAAGGATATTTAATCGCTTCTGATAATTCTATGGGATTGTTGTTTTTTTTCAGGAAAGTTTGTGTATTCTTTGTCATTTCCCTAAAATCATGTTCTATCTCATTTCCCTTTTCATCCCTAAGTTTTGCCTTCACATTTCCGGTTCTCATTTCCCTAAAAGGGTCATTATAATAATCCAACATTACCTTTTTAAAATTATTTTTTGAGATTTCCATTGGCTTAGGGCCCACACCTTCAAAGTCCATTTTATGAAAGTTTTTTTTCAACCCTGAAAAGGAGAATTTATAGGAATGACTTTTATCTTCCATCTCCACAATCAAGCCTGGTAATCCTTTGAAAACATAGGGACCCTCCTGCAAAGGAATATCCTGTGTAAACCAAGCTTCCCAGTTTCTTCCTTTGTAGCTTAATGTCGCTTTCTGGCAGTTATAGCCATATTTTTGGGCAACCTCTTTCTCTATTTTCCAGTCTAACTGTATTGGCTCTGTCAGCTTGTATGTATCGGCTAATATATAGTAATACTTTGAGCTTCTATTTTGCTTATCCTTTACTACATCAAAAACATGATCTCCCATGGCAAAACCATAAAACCCAATACTTCTCAGAGAATCTATCTGATATTGTTTTTCCGTGCAAAACTTGGATTCTCCATTCTGGATGAGGAGTACCATTTTTTTGGATACTGTTTCAGAACTTAAAGTGTTTTCTTTATAGACAAGATTATAGTCTATTCTCATATCCTGAGAATAAAAATTTTGTACGAATGAGAAAAGCAGAATTGCTATGAACGTTTTCAATTGCATATATCAGATTATTAGTTTTATTCTTCTGTTCTTTGAGTGTAAGTAATATATCACTACATACCGATGATAAAGGTAATAAAAACCTTATTAAGAGAACTAATTGTTTTAAAAATCAATAAATTCCCGGATATATAAACAAAAAAAGCATCTTTTACAAGATGCTTTTTTAAAATATGTGATAAAATAATTACTTCTTCTCTCTTCTTTGTGCGTCAAGAACAGCAATGGTCGCAAGGTTTACGATCTCATCTACGCTTGAACGCATTTGAAGAACGTGTACCGGTTGTTTTAATCCCATAAGGATTGGTCCGATAACCTGTGCTACTTTCATTCCTCTTAGAATCTTGTAAGAAAGATTTGCACTTTCAAGGTTCGGGAAGATGAATGTATTCGCTGGAGTTGTTCCTAATTTTGAGAAAGGATAATCACTTAAATGATCAGCATTCATAGCAAAATCCGGTTGAATTTCACCATCTACAATCATTTTAGGATATTTCTCATGAAGAATACTCACGGCTTTAGCTACTTTTTTGGAAGTATCAGAGATGGCAGCAAAGTTTTCAAAGCCAAGCATTGCAATTCTAGGTTCGATAGCAAAAGACTTCACTGTAAATTCTGCCATTTTAGCAATATTTACAAGATCTTCAGAGGTAGGATTCTGGTTGATGGATGTATCTGCGAAGAAAATAGGTTTCTTTTCAGACAAAATCATCATCATAGCCGCTACTTTATCTACTCCTTTGTCTTTTTCAATAACTTCTAAAATAGGACGCAATACGGATGTATAGTTTTTAGAGAATCCAACGATAAGACCATCAGTATCTCCATGCTTAAGCATTAAAGGTCCAAAATAGTCTCTCTGACGAACATATCTCTTTGCCTTGTACTCGTTCATTCCTTTTCTCTGACGAAGTTTCCAAAGGGTTTCTCTGTATTTTTTTCTGTTTTCTTTCTGATCATCATCACTTGGATCAATGATTGGAATATCCAGGTTCATCCCGTAGCGTTCCATTTGTTCCTTGATGTATTTTTTGTCTCCTAAAAGACTTGGGTAAGCAATTCCTTCTTCGTAAAGAATCTGAGCAGCCTTTAATACATTATATTCTTCAGCATTTCCAAGGGTAATTCTCTTCGGATCGGATTTTGCACGGCTCTGCATCATTCTCACCAATCTTTCATCTCTTCCCATTCTGTCCAGAAGCTGGTGCTCGTACTCTTCAAAGTCTGCAATACTTTTTCTTGCAACACCACTTTCCATAGCAGCTTTTGCAACAGCACTTGATACTTTAGTGATCAATCTGTTATCAAATGGTTTTGGAATGAAATAGTCTCTTCCGAATTGTAAGCTCTGAACGTTGTATGCTAAAATTACAGCTTCCGGTACAGGTTCTTTTGCCAAATCTGCAATAGCGTGTACAGCTGCCAATTTCATTTCTTCATTGATTCCTGTAGCCTGAACATCCAATGCACCACGGAAAATATAAGGGAACCCTAATACATTGTTTACCTGGTTAGGATAATCACTTCTTCCTGTTGCCATGATTACATCCTTACGGGTAGAAAGAGCTAAATCATAAGCAATTTCAGGATCCGGGTTAGCCAAGGCAAATACAATAGGATTTTCGTTCATGCTCTGCAGCATTTCCGGAGTCATCACGTTTCCTTTTGATAATCCCACGAAAACATCAGATCCTTTTACAGCATCTTCTAATGTTTCAATATCTGTTTGGGCAATAAAGTCTAATTTTTCAGGAGTAAGGTTTTCTCTCTTATGATTGATTACCCCCTTACTGTCGCACATCAGGACGTTTTCTTTTTTCAATCCTAATGAGATATAAAGCTTTGTACATGCAATTGCTGCTGCTCCCGCTCCATTTACCACCATCTTTACTTCGTCAATTTTTTTATTGGCAATTTGTAATGAGTTGATTAATGCTGCTGCAGAAATAATTGCTGTTCCGTGCTGGTCATCGTGCATCAAAGGAATATTTAATTCTTCCTTTAATTTTTGTTCTATATAAAATGCTTCAGGAGCCTTGATATCTTCCAGATTAATTCCTCCAAACGTTGGAGCGATACCTTTCACAATCTCAATAAATTTATCCGGATCTTTTTCATCGATTTCAATATCAAAAACGTTGATATCTGCAAAAATCTTAAACAAAAGTCCTTTTCCTTCCATTACTGGTTTTGAAGCTTCTGCACCAATATCTCCTAGTCCAAGTACAGCTGTACCATTAGAAATTACAGCAACCAAGTTTCCTTTTCCTGTATAATCGTATACCGTTTCAGGCTTATCGTGGATTTCCATACAAGGAACTGCTACCCCCGGAGAATATGCCAATGACAAATCTCTTTGGGAAGAGTGTGGCTTGGATGGTATAACTTCTATTTTTCCCTTAGGTTCTGCTTTATGATAATCTAACGCGGCCTGACTAAAATTCTTTTCGTCGCGATTGTTGTTACTTGACATAGGTTTTATTTTTTGTTAGAGTATATATTTAATGTGGTAATCTACTAAGCTTTCAATTGGTTTCTGAACGACATGTCCCACATTTAAATTAAGTTCTGCTGCTACAGAACGTAGAATATTTTCATAATAATAAGCAATGGAGCCAATGAAATTGATCTCTGCATCTTGTGCTTCCTGATAAGGCAGAACCTGGTATTCAAAGAAACTTTTCATTTCCTCGAAAACCATGTCCTTAAAGTAAGGATGATCTTTTCTTTCGATAACAAATTTATTGAAATTCGCCAAATAAGCATTGGGTCTTGGAGAGTGATACATATTTTTCAATGCATCTTCTATGGTAAGCTGGTAATCTGCCTCAAATTCACGATGAAGATCTGCAGGTAGTTTTTTCATAAAATATCTTCGTACCAACTGCTTTCCGATCGCACTTCCGCTTCCCTCATCTCCAATCAGGAATCCAAGGGATGGTAATTCTATCTTCAGGTTCTCGCCATCAAAATAACAGGAGTTTGATCCGGTACCGAGTATACATACAATAGCAGGTTTTCCGCTATATGCAGCATATGCAGCGGCCATCAAGTCTTCTTTTACAATAATTTCAGCTTTTCCAAATACTTTTTTAAGTTCTTCTTCGATGGTTTCGCAGTTTTTTTTCACACCACATCCAGAGCCATAGAAAAAAACTTTGGTAATTGAATTTTTGACCAATATAAGGTTGCTGTTTTTCTGTATTTCAGGAGCGATAAGTTCTCTGTTGATAAAATTCGGATTGAAGCCGATGGTCTCCGTTTTCAAAAAAACTTTCTTAAAGTCATCAAGAATTACCCAATCCGATTTAGTAGAACCACTATCTACAATAGCAACCATATTTTAGATTTTAATTTAAGGGGGCTAAATTATGAATTTATCTTCAATTAGCATTTAAAAACAACTTGAAAGCTGTCTAAAATCATTATTGCTTTATCTTGGTTTTCTTTTCGTTGAATTGCAGGAGCCAGTCTTCTATTTCATTCTCCAGATAAGAGGCCTGTAGTACCATGGCATTGATGAAGTCATCGGGTACAGGTTCTCCATTGGAGTTTTCAAGATTCCAAAGTTCATTGGACATATTTTCATATTCAGAATACACTCGTTTGAAGCGGGAGTTTTCTTTTTCCAAAACCTCAATATTTTTCTGTTGAAGCTGGAATTTTCTGTATTTGTTTTGACGTTTCATACAAATATTATTATCGATTAAACCGTAAAATGTTGGAGTAGTATGCTTTCAACCACGCATTACAAGATAGAAAAAACCATTATCACAAGGATTTGAAAATGAATTTATTATCAGGTTATAGGAACATCATTCTGTTGATTAAAATTAGAAATAATTTTTATTTAAAAAAATATTTTAACAACTTTTTTCAGTGTTTAACATATAGTTATAAATTTGCATATCCATATTGTAAAATATCCCAATGATGAATGACTGAAAAGCATTATTAATACACGGGATACATTTGATTAACAATTGTTTTGCATCTCAAACGTTCTAATCATCAATACAATATGTAAGATATTTTCAGGTTTTATATTAATTAAATGAAAGAAATACTCATACGCCAGAAACAGGTTTTGTTCTTCATTATTGCAGGAGGACTAAGTGCTATCGTTGAAATTGGCAGCTTCAAGATATTCAGCACCTACCTCCCTCACTTCTTTGAGAACGAGACCAATTTTCATGGTATTCACTATCCCTTAAGTAACATTTTCTCCACCAGCTGCGGAATCATCACCAATTATTTTCTGAGCATCTGGTTTGTTTTTGAAAGAGGAAAACATTCCAAGAAAAGAGAGTTCGCTTATTTTATGATGGTCTCTTTTATTTCAACCCTGCTGAGCTTAGGCTTCTTTCAGATATTTTACAGTTTTGTATTTAAAGATAATATCAATTTATTTTTTTATACCTTGAGTCCGGAAATGATCAGTAAAACTGCAGCAATTCTATTGGTTTCTATTCTTAATTATTCGGTAAAGAAGAAAGTAATTTTTAACGGTTAGACTGTGACAAAAATTTTAAATTATCTGTGGCGATTTTGGCTATTGTTGTTAGCATTTGTTTTAACAATTATCCTTGGGATCCCTGTCTATATTTTATCTTTCAGTAAAAAGCATTATAAATACGCTTATAAATTCATCAGACTTTGGTGCTTCGGGATGTTTTACGGGATGGGTTTCAGGTATGACCTCATCAAACTCTCTGAAGAGAAAAAAGACAAAAATAAAGAGTATGTTTTCATTTCGAATCATACTTCCATCATGGATATTATGCTTACCTGCATTATGTTTCCAGATCATCCGATTTGTTTTGTAGGCAAGATGGAGCTGGTTAAGATTCCTATCTTCGGAACAATCTATAAAAGGATATGTGTGATGGTAGACAGATCCAGTGCCAGAAGCCGTGCAGATGTATACCGAAGATGTGCAGAGAAAATGGAAGAGGGCAATAGTATTGCTATTTTCCCTGAGGGAGGAGTCCCTGATGACACCTCTATTATTCTGGATGAATTTAAAGATGGTGCATTTATGCTATCCTCAAAACACAACTCTCCTATCGCCGTTTACACTTTTATAGGACTTAAGAAAATGTTTCCTTTTGAAAACTCTAAGGGCTACCCCGGAAGAGTAAAGGTCTATTTCAATGGAATTATAGAGCCTACAGATTCTCCAAAAGACTTAAAGGCAGAGGCTTATCAAGTAATTAAAAAAACCTTGATAGAGCATTCCATTTAAAAGAAATAGTTATATTTGTTTGCGAAATTTTCAATAAAATATGTCAAAAACCAACCAGCCGACTAATTACCCGGCACTGTACACACTTGTACTTGTATTTTTTTTCTGGGGTTTTATTGCTGCCGGCAATAGTATCTTCATCCCTTTTTGTAAAAACTATTTTTCTCTTGACCAGTTTCAGTCTCAGTTAATAGATTTTGCATTTTATACCGCTTATTTTCTGGGAGCATTATTGCTTTTCATATTCAGTACCATAAAAGGAATTGATATTATTGGTAAGTGGGGATATAAAAAGAGTATTGTCTATGGGCTATTACTCTCTGCCCTCGGTGCAGCCATCATGATTATTGCCGTTAAAAGCAATGTATATTATGGAATGCTTATAGGTTTATTTGTGGTAGCACTGGGATTTTCTATCCAGCAGACTGCAGCAAACCCTTTTGCAGTTCTTCTAGGAGACCCTAAAACCGGTGCAAGCCGACAGAATCTTGCTGGAGGAATTAACTCGTTTGGTACATCCATCGGACCTATTATTGTTGGGTTGGCTCTTTTTGGAACCACTGCCACAGTAGATGATGACCAAATCAAGCATTTGGCTCTTGATAAAGTAATCTTACTTTATACTGCTGTAGGAGCATTGTTCTTAATAGCTGCCGGAATCTTTTATTTTTCAAAGAAACTTCCTGACGGGATCTCTACTGAACCTATGGAAAAAGCGGGTAAGGCAAGGAAAACACTTGTGGCAATGACTGCTCTTGTTATTCTTTTCTTTATTCCTGTATTTAGCAGCTATAATTCTGAAGAAGCTAAAAGTATTGAGGCATTAAGCCATCAGATAACTGTACTGGAAAGCAGCATAAAAAAGGAAACCAACGCTGCAACAATTGATACCTATCAGGCACAAATTGTTAAAACAAAAACTGAGCTGGAAACAATCAAGCATCCATTAGAGAAAAAGAGAATGATCTATCTTGGAGGAGCTTTGCTTGCGGTAATTGTTTGTCTTGTATTTGCCAATTCAAGTGCAAAGAAAAATGCTGAAGGCTGGGGTGCCATGAAATATCCACAGCTTGTTCTTGGTATGATTGCCATTCTTGCTTATGTAGGTGTGGAAGTTGCCATTGGAAGTAACCTTGGAGAGCTTTTAAGCCTGCCGGAATTTGGCGGACATCAGTCCTCTGATCTTGCTCCTTATATTTCCATGTATTGGGGAAGCTTGATGATTGGAAGATGGACAGGTGCTATTGCTGTTTTTAACCTAAATAAGCAACAACAAACCATTGCCACCATCATCGTTCCTTTTATCGCTTTTTCAGTGATTATTGGTATCAATACAATTGCACAAAAAGATATGTCTCACCTTTATTTCTATGCTATCTGTGTAGCCATTCAGGTTATATTATTCTTAATCAGTAAAAACAAACCTGCTGTAACATTAATTATCTTCGGATTATTTGGAACTGCAGCTATGATTACAGGATTATTGACTACAGGAAATGTTGCTATCTATGCTTTCCTTTCCGGAGGTCTTGCCTGCAGTATTATGTGGCCATCTATTTTCACATTAGCCATTACCGGTTTAGGAAAATATACTGCTCAGGGATCTGCATTCTTAGTAATGATGATTCTGGGAGGGGGTATTATTCCGCCACTTCAGGGTAAACTTTCTGATATTATTGGAATCCACAGTTCTTACGTGATTCCCGTATTGTGCTTCGTGTATATTACTTTATTTGCTTATTTGGCAAAAAAATCTTTATTTAGACAAGGTATTAACGTTGACGTTTTAGAATCTGAAGGTGCTCACTAAAAATATACTACACATATATAAAAAGAAGAGGTTTTGGGCAGGTTTATTACTTGCCCAATTTCTTTTGTTTTACTGTTTTTCAAAATCACCCATGATGATTTCCTTTTTTGAATGGTTCTTTGAATTTCAGAAAGGGCTTCATCAGAGGCTGTTTAGCTGGCTTCCGTTTTCCGTTGGGGACATCATGTATATCTCTATTGGAATTATCCTTATATACAGCCTTATTGCCTCATTTAAGAAGAGAAACAGAAACATATCCATTATCAGGATTCTGATGATCGTAAATATATTTTACTTTACCTATCAGATATTCTGGGGAATGCTTTATTTTCAAATACCAATCATCCATAAACTTTCAAGCCAGGAAAAGCCTGAAATAGAAAAAGCAAAAAGGCTGGCACTCCATTATCTTGAAAAGTGTAAAGCCACCCGACAATCTGTACATGAAGATCGTAATGGAATATTCGTTGTCATTGATTTAAAATCTATACAACAGGAAATATTGAGACAGCAAACTAAGCTCCCTCCAAATATTTCAGATAAAAAAGCAACGCAGGTTCTTTCCATCAAGCCTAGTTTATTTAAAAATGTAATGAGCTTTACGGGCATTTTAGGCTACTACAATCCTTTTACTGCAGAAGCGCAATACAATTCTGAATTACCCTCTACGTTTGTCCCTTTTACAACAGCCCATGAAAGTTCCCACCAACTTGGTTTTGCCCGGGAGCAGGAAGCTAATTTTGTAGGGTATCTGATGGGAATAAATTCCACGAATCTGGATTTAAGGTACAGTACGGAGTATTTTACCTTAAAAAGCCTTTTACGATTTATTGTGGATGAAGATCCTGAATTTGTAAAATCTGTGATTAAGAACTACTCTCCTGCAATGAAAAGAGACCGCGCCTATGAAAGAAACTTCATCTTTAGACATCAGGGATGGCTTGATGAATTATTTGGGTTCACCAATAATCTGTTCTTGCAGAGTAATCAACAGGAAGGTTCGGTTACTTATTCTTACTTTATAGACCTCCTTTTAAACTACGAAAAATAAACAAAAAAAGAATCGTATCAGGCGATACGATTCTAAAAACACAAATGATGAAAAAAAATTTATTACCTTGACTTGTTCCCTCATTCAAGGCGATGTAAAAGTACGACATATTTTATAAATACAAAAACATTTTATTTCTTTTTTGAAACTTTATGAAAACTTTATGATTTTTTAAGTTTTTTTGAGTTCAAAAGGCAATAATATGAATTACAATCAACCCTAGCATTGGGTAGTAAAATAATAACTAAATTATAGTTAAGTTATTAATTTTATACAAATTCAAACATTTGTTTAAAATTTAAATATTCCAGTTATTCCTGATTTTACATAAGAACAAAATTAGAGTTATTGAGATTTTAAATGAAGATATCTCTAACATTTAACCCTTAAGAATTCGCTATATACAAAGCCTTTTTCTAATTCTGAACACTCTAACAAAAAGCGAGCATATTATGCGTTCATGCTTATCAAAAAATAGATATAAAGGATCGGTTTTTCTTCCGTTATCTTTCAAACTGATGGTCGAGTAAAATATTACTGTATAAACAAAAGAGGACTTCTTCCTTTAAGCAAAACATTTCTTGTATTGTTATGGATTATTTTTAAAAACGAGTGATTTATAATATCGGAAAAGATAATCATAAATAATCATTTCAAACACTCGTTGATTCGAGACAAACATCCTGTTAATGTGCATATGAAATATACTTTGAAAAAAATTATGAACAGAACCCTGATGACATTCCATGATACGCTTCAACTCTTCTTCAGAATCCGAGACCTCTGTAATGATACCCTTTCTGAAAATCACATATTCATCTGACCGTAAGAATTCAGAATACTTTAAGATAAATATTCTGTATTTTTTATCAAGTTGACTGTTCAGTTTTTTATCTGCATTAAATTCATTCTTGAATGCTAAGTTATCTTTTTTTACCCAATCCAACTTCACAAAAGACGGTGAACCAATATACTCCAATAGAGTATCAATATAAAAAAGTGATATAATTATTTTATCTTCATCGTCAAAGTGGAGATATTCGTTCAGGATACTGTTACTGCTCTTCCAGAATAAAAACTCAGCCTGCTCAATAGTATCTTTTCCATATCTTTCAATCTCCCGCTGATACGTATCCAATATCAGTCCTGAAATTTCTCCGGAATCAATATATTCCTTTAAGTATTCATTAATTAAGGTAAATATGTTATTGAAATGCGAGGAATCTGAGAGCTCAAAACGAACCCTAAGATGAGACCTGGGATCATTGTAGCGTATAAAAAACCATTTCTTTATCAATTCCTCTTGCAGAAAGTTCTGTAACAATGGTTTTATAGCTTCTTCCAGAATAATATCTGCCGTTTTAATCCCTGTATAAACTTTGATATACAACCATTCACTTCCCGGAATAAATTCTCTTATAACAGTCATCGTTTATTAGTTTTTATAAAGAGAAAACACAAACTGGCAGGCAAAATCATTCTTTTCGTAATGAAGAAATTCTTCAATAGTTACTAATTTTTTAGTTTCTAAAGTATCCATGAATAGTTTTACAGAATCATAATTTTCCAGATTTAATATCAATGTATTATCCAGTTTTACCAATTGTACCCATTGAGGTATCTTTCTTTTATTTCTCCAGATTTTAAATGCGGATAAAAACAAATCTCTATCTTCAGTTTTAGACAAAAATTGGCTCACATCTTCTTTTATGACTTGCCACCGAGCCTTTTCGAGAATAATATTTTTATATTCTACCCTAGGTAAAAAACGGTAGACACGCTTAAGCCCCCCCCAATGAAAACCCAGATCTGAGCAATGAGTCTGAAAATACAGATCAGAAAGGAAATGATAAACCGGTAATGAATCTGATGAATAATTATGTGCATTGGTAAGATAGGGCCTTACCTCTTTATTATGTTTTTGGGAGCGTAAGATGATCTTGTCATTTTTGAGAGAAATATACAGGTCCTCTATGCCAATTTGCTTTTCTTTTGGCAATGTTGAACCAGCCAGATAAGGAATCTCATACTCCCGAAGCAACGGCCTGCGGATTATATTTCCTATCCTTGCCTCCGGAAGATGGACTATTTCTGCTAATATAATATCCGGATTGAGTTCTTTTTCTTTCTCCGCTATGCTTTTTGTATAGTCACTGATATTTGATTTCTCGGAATAAAATCTGGCTGATAGCTCTGCAGCAGTACTTCCTCCACCTCTGTAGAGATGTAATTTTTCTTGCCCTTTATCAGAAAATATTTCACCCATAAAAGATAGAGTATCCGGAATCTGAGTCCAGTTTTCTTCAAAACCTTTAAAATCTTCATCAAAAAGTTCGATAGAATATTGATCTTCCTGTAAACAATCTTGAATTTTCCTGTTTAAAATAACCTGTACAGCATTCAAATTAATCTGTACTTCTTTCTTCTCTTTCGCCTGAGGAATGATAAGATCGTCCAAATAAGGATGTAAAGCCCTCGCAGTATTTCCTTGTTTGTAACCGATCCCAATTTCTGTATCCATGACATAGGCAAGGGAAACCTCTTTTGCATCAAACTTTTCACGAAAGGCTTTTTTAAACTTTTCAAAATCTGACTCTTTACCGGGGGTATTGATTTTATTAAAAAAAGCAACGGCCTTCTTTAATTCTTTTTTCCAGTATATTGGAAGCGTAAATGTATCTTCAAAATACAAGTCAGTTTGGAACAGAAATTTCTTTTCGTAGTCTATCTTAAGTGAACTCATTAACTCTTCCACTTCTTTATACAATTGAGTTGAATTCCCTATCTTCTCATCCAGCTCTTCAAGCTTTCGTTGTATGGACCTCAAAATACCCGCTTCTGTTTCTAGTTCCAGCTCCGTTAAGATTTGAATAATGATATTCAAAAAATCATCTCCGGAAACATTGGGTTCTAATTGACTTACCAATATTTGGTTTTCAATAAGCTCATTGATAAATTCTGCAGCATCGGCCTGAGTAGTTTCCCCTCGGCTCAACATCTGTATAAGTTCGTCTGGTGTTTTCCCATTTTTGGCTATATCCAAAATGTCATCCAGCTCCTGTGACCTGTAAATTGATGAAATTACATATTGCCTTTTCCCCTCAATATATTCGTATTCCACATATCGAATCCTGCGCCCTACAGTATAAATACTTGTATTGGGGAAATACAGCATCTTTTTATGTATTTCAGGTATTTTTACCAAGTTTTGAGAAAGTGCCACCAGAAAGTGCATATCCAGTTTTGTATCTCTTACCCACTTTCGGTTAAATTCACTAGTACCGTTATCATCAAAGACTCCCAATCCAACTCCTGCAAATAGTCCGAATGGTGTGCATCTGGCACTCATCCGATTATAGTATTTCAAAATAGTCTGCCTCAGTTTCTCTTGTTTCTTTGCAGATAAAGATTCCCCTGTCTGCATCCATTTTTCGATTTCTTCATGTAAATAGGGAGAAGCCAAGTAGATAGCTTCAAGGTAAACAGGGTCAGAACAGATCCTTTTCAGGTCTTCATCTGAAAATTTTTCATGGGCAGCCTTTTCCAGAAAATCATTAAAAGGAAATAATGAGGAACGGAAAATATACTGATCAAAAAACTGGTAGGGAAAGCGGGACATTTTATTTTTTAGTATTTTTTTTAGGTTGATAATCAGGATGTCCTAATTGCCAGAAAGCAAAAGCAAAAATATCCCCTAAGCTTGCATATCGCTGTGCCATAGGAATATTACTTCCATGGCCACCTTCATAATCTATTTTTAATAAAACAGGATTATTTGAAGCATTATTTGCCATTAATTTGGCTGCAAATTTAGCTGGTTGCCATACAATCACTCGATTATCGTTAATTCCACCCGTTACTAATGTAGCAGGATATTTTGTACCCTTTTTAATATGTTGGTAAGCATCCATTTCCAATAGATTTTTAAATTCTTTTGGGTCCTTAACAGTACCAAATTCTTTTATATTTCCCTCGCCATTCGGTGTATTTTCAAATCTAAACATATTTGTCATTCCTACTTCAACAATAGCAGCTTTAAATAGATCTGGTCTTTCCGCCATTGCTCTGCCTACTGTAATTCCGCCCGCACTGGTTCCCCAAATAGCTGTTTTATCTTTTGATGTGTACTTTTCTTTTATTAAATATTCTGTACAATCAATTAAGTCTTTCCAGGAGTTGGGCTTTGTTTCTTTATAGCCTCCCAGGTGCCATTTATCCCCTTTTTCTCCGCCACCTCTCACATGGGCAACGGCTACGACACCTCCTTGATTTGCCCATAGTAAATAACTTTTAGCAAAAAAGGGGCTTCTTGAAATTCCATAGGCTCCATAGGCATCTATTAAAGTAGGAGTTGTACCATTTTTATTAAGAGTACTTTTATTATAAATTAGTGATAAGGGGATATCCTCATTATCTCTTGACTCTATCGTTATTTCTTCCACAATAATATCTTTAAATTCAGGATATTCAATGATAGGGGTTAAGTTTTCCGGAGTAAAAACATTCTCTTGTAAATTATATTTGAAGCGTTGTTCTTCATTAAGCCATCCGGAGCAAGTTATCCACAGATCTGGGAAATCTTTTTCTTTAGACTGCAAATTAATATTTCCCGAAGCATACGGTAGCTTTATTGGTAATTCTTTTCCATCCTTATATAAGTAAAGCTTTGCTTCTACACCATTTCTTGTAGTCGTAAAGTAAATACCATCTTTAGTTATTACATAACTTTTAATAACTTCATCCGTTTTTTCAGGAACTAAAATCTCTGGATTTTTAAAATCAGACTGCTTAATGGTCGTTTTACACAGCTTAAAATTTGGAGAATTATATCCTGATAAGAAAATGATTTCTTCTCCTGCTAATCTTACGTAAAATACTTTCTCTTCCTTATTATATAACGGAGTCCAGTTTTTTTCTCCTTTTAATAAGTCTTCTTTTTTTATGACAAAGGTTTTTCTATTATCTTCTACATCTACCAATATTCCAATGTAATATGGATCATCAGCATTGAAAGCTAATATGGCGGGATACTTTTCGGCACTTATTTTTAAATTGGGGTTATTTATGCTGGAAAAAACAACATTTCTCTTGTTTGGATCTTCTCCTATTTTATAAAGAACTGATTCTGTATTTTTAGAAAATAAATCAGAGGTAATATCAATAACAGGGTAATAGATATAGAAAAAACCTGTATTATCTTCTAACCATTTTATTCCTCCAACAGAAGAGGGATTGGTCTGTGAGATAATTTCAGGATAAATTTTTCTGTTGGAAACATCCATTATAATAATTTGAGAAATTTCTTTTCCTTTTTCTGCAACAGATATTGCAAGTTTATTACCATCCCAACTTGGACTTATAAGATTTACAGAATAATCATTGATAGAATTAAGTAAATTATCCTTTAAGTTAGCAGGGTCATATAGTAGCTCTTCGTGCCCATTAATACCATCTTTATAATATACTTTTGCTATTTTTTCATCAGCAGCTTTCTTAAGATAAAAATACCTATCATTAGCTGTAATTTTTAAATCAGATACAATATATTCTTTCCTTTGGTCCAGAACTAATCTTTTTTTTGCATAATAATCACGATTTGAAACTGTACTTAGCATAGCATCAGCTTTCTCTGTTTGTAGTTTCATCCATGAAACTGTTTTTAAGTCTTGAAGATCTTCCAAGTTTCTGTAGGGATCCACAATATTAGTACCGAAATATTTATCTGTTACGGGAAAGGATGGGGCATTTTGCCCTTGTATTTTTAAGAAAAGAAGGATAATTAAAAAAAAGAATTTATTCATT
Organism: Chryseobacterium sp. SIMBA_028; assembly: GCF_046535285.1. NCBI lineage: Bacteria > Pseudomonadati > Bacteroidota > Flavobacteriia > Flavobacteriales > Weeksellaceae > Chryseobacterium > Chryseobacterium sp. SIMBA_028. Next base: position 23,641 of record NZ_JAWRWZ010000015.1, read on the forward strand.
TTAAAGAATTTATCGCCTTCCCGTATCGTTTCCAGTTTGTGACCTACTTCCATTATGAGGACCATTACAATCGCTTGTTAATAGTACAATTCGAGTTCCACCAAAAAATTTCCCAGGATTATTAATTTTAGCGATTTGTATTTTTTCTAAAGATAACTTTTTTTCAGTTTACCTTGTTTTTTTTCATCATTATAAATTTAAAGATCATACATTTTTGTAAATAAAACAATATATTTAATGGGCTACATTGCCCCAATTATCTCTATTTATAATTCTTTATTAGACTATCACTTTGATCCTTTTCAGGTCTTCATCTGAAAATTTTTCATGGGCAGCCTTTTCCAGAAAATCATTAAAAGGAAATAATGAGGAACGGAAAATATACTGATCAAAAAATGGGTAGGGAAAGCGGGACATTTTATTTTTTTAGAATAGGAACTTCAACATAACTGTCATTATACCATTTAATATCCAAAGGCTCTTTGGCATCTGCAATAGTTTCAATGCTTACATCTTTTCCAGTGCCATAGTTGATCTGGGCATCTGGATTTTTCCTAATCCCTAATACAAGGATCAGCTTGCTTCCTTTCTCAATTTTTCTACTGGTAAAAAAAGTATTATGTATTGGAATGCTTTCTATAGTTTGTGGCTTTAAGAGTTGTCTTTTTGTATTATCCTTGGCATAACTTGCCCGTCCAAAGTATTCATGAGACAGTTTAAAGTATTGCCCGGTTGGCAATTTCTCATAGACACTCATGGTAATATCCATATCTTTTTTATTGATAGCAGCTTTCAACTCACCAGTAAAATTCCCTGTTATTGAAACAGGTTCTTCAAAAACACTACTTTCAAAAACAAGGCTGTTTTTAAAATCATAGGCATTGATTGACTCTCCTAATATCTTTTCCTCATCAAGAGCTTGTAATGTATCTTTTCTATCTAGAAAATCAACTGTTTGATGGATAAAATCCAGTTTTGGCTTTACTTGCTGCAAACTTGTTTTATTGAGATATAGTTTCAGTTTCTGATTTCCTATTTCATTAATGCTGGAAGTACTTATCCATTCATTGGATCCCATGGGCTGAAAATTAACTTTGTCTTTTAAAAGCTCAGGCTTTTTCTTTCCTTTAAGAACATAATCAAACCATTGATAAGAGATATCTTCAATATCAATTTTCGCAACAGGGTCTATAGCATAACCTTTATAGTTTCCGCTTATTCCGGAAACAACTCCGGCATGTCCGTAAGGGCCTATCAGTAGATAATGGTCTGCATTTTTGTTATATTTATAATGTTCATTATAATAATACATTGCTCCTCTTTGATCTGCATCATAATATCCGGTAAGTGTCAAAATCGGAATATTGATTTTAGCAAAATCTTTTTTATTAGGCATTTTAGATTTCCAGAATTCATCAAAAGAAGGGTGCTTTAACCAATTTTGAAAAATAGGATTAGACTCTCCATAAATACTGTCTAATTTATTGAAAGCTACTCCACTTTTATAATAAGAGTTGTATAAAGACATCCATTTTCTCTCATCACTAAACAGATTATAATTTGTAACTTTTCTTGCATAACTAAGCCATCGCAACATATAAGGGCTAAAGCAATTGTTAAATATAGGAAAGTCAACTCCAAAACCTACCGATGCAGTAGGAATGATGGTCTTCAAAGCAGGATGAAGATTTTTAACAGCAGCCCATTGGCTGAAACCGTCATAACTTCCTCCAATCATGCCTACCTTACCATTATTCCATGGTTGCTTGATAATCCAATCTATTACTTCGTTTACATCTTCTATTTCAAATTCAAATGGAGAAACTTGATCATGACTCAAATAAACACCTCTACTATAAGCATAGACTACAGTATAGTCCCTCATAGCCCCAAGTTTTTCAATATGATTGAACCCTCCCCTGTTATAGATACTGAAATTGAGTATGGCAGGAGCCTGTTTTTCGCCTTTCTTATATTTAATGACTCTTAGTGCAATTTCATTCCCTTTTTTTGTTTTAATGGTAATACTATCATTAATATCGAATTGCTGTTCATCTATTTTTTTAATTAAAGAATGCGCTGTTTTGTGGGTCTCTTTTGCAATAATATAGGACGTATAATAACGGCATAGTTTGATACCATCCGAAAGAGAGATCGTATTGTCTTTAATGTCATTTTTTATAATCTTCAGCATATTCTCCTTAAGGTCAGCTTCTGAATTGGTAAAGAAGCGCCCCAGATAAATCTTAGATCGTTCTGATACGGAGTTTATCTTTTTATTAAATATATTTTCATATTTTTTTTGATAGGAAATTTTTTCAGAATCTAGTTGCGACAATGCATATAATTCAAATGCCAGCCCTACAACTTCCCTATAATCCAGATTGGCATTTTGAGGATCATCCTTTATCTCATTTAAATAATAAAGTCCTTTTTCATAATCTCCGCCAAGAATATACAAGCGAAAAATGTTATCATAAAATTTAATTTTATCATTACTTTTATAAACTTGCAAAATTTCCTTGTTGAGCTTTTTTATATTATTGTCAAAGGAACTGCTTTCAATATTTTCATCCGTTTTGAATATGAAATTCTGTGAGTGATATTGCAAAGAAAACAACCCTATTAATAATAAGATTGTTTTCTTTAAGATATTATAAACTTGTAAGCTTATCATTCTGTTGTCCCCACCTGACAATATTTACTTGTTGTTGTATCCCCGTTTGTTACATTACCCTCAAACAATTGCTCTCCTCTTCCTCCTCCTTTAATAGAATTCAGTCTGGTATGTTGAATTTTTTTTAACGATAACTTTTTTTCCTGTTTAGGTTCTTTTTTCATTATTGCTTAAAGTTTTAAATTTTAAATATGATCATAGGCAAAATAAATCAATTTGCTCAACTCATCAAAGAACTCAATGCCTAAATTGATAAATTTCGTATGTTAAAAAAACATAAATGATTAATTTTCAATAACTTAAATTCAATCTTGTTTTTGTAGTAATTTTATATAATAAGACGGTAAGGTCCCGGTTATTTTTCTAAATGCATTAGAAAATGACTCTGAATTATTATATCCTATATCATCTGCAATTGCTGCAATTGTATGCTTTCTTATTTTCTCGTTATGATTCAATTCTTCAACAATATAATTAATTCTTAATTCATTCAGGTATTGTGAAAAATTCTTCTCCTTAAGTTCATTCACTGATTTTGATAAATAATCCCGGTTGGAACCAAAATCTTTTGCAAGACTATCTACAGTAATATTTTTGCGTAAAAAACCTTTAGTTTTCTCAAACTCTTCCAGTTTCATCTTGATATCCTGTAATTTTTCGTCTGAAAGTATACTTTTAACTTTCTGTACTTTTACATCATTCTCTACCTTAATAACACTTGGAGCTAAGGAAACTTCGGCAGCCTTTGATTTTTCCAATAGCTGATCAGCCTGTTTTTTATATTCCTTTACCTTTTTCCTGTTGCGACTAAATAAGAACAATAAAATACCTATAATTAAGAAGCCACCACCCAGAAAGATGTAAAGCACAGAATTTTTATTACTTAAATCATCAATCAGTGCTTCCTTTTCTTCCAATAAAGCAGGGGTATCATATTTTTTATATATTTCTTTTGATAAATATTGCTTACTGTTATTCATAATACTGTCAGCTACAAACAGTTTATTAATGAACTTCAGCTGATTTTCCTTATCTCCTTGCTTTTTATAGTAGTCTATTAAAACCTCATACCCATTTCTTGTTACCGGATCAAACTTTTTGGATATCGACAAAACAGAATCAGCCTTGATAAAATATTGTATCCCCTTTTCTTCTTTATTAACATCATTATTAATCTTTCCTAAGAAATAATAGGTAATCCCAAGATTCCAAGCATCATTGTTCTTAATAAATTTCTGTTCCGCGTCTAAATGATTTTCTTCTGATTTTTTATAGTTCTTTAGATAATAATTAGCAATACCTGAACCTGATATAAAATAAGGATAGTGAGTATAGTCCTTATATTTTTCACATTCTTGAATTCCCAGATTGATATAATGCAGAGCATTTGTATATTGTTTGCTTCTATTATAGCAATTGGCTACTGAAAAAATAGCACCAATATAGCTTTTCACATTTTTATCAGCAGTAGTCATTCTTTTCTTTTCATACTGATAATACTCCAAAAAAAGCGGTAGTGCCTCTTCATTTTCATTGGTCGCCAACTTCAAGATACCAACCAATTTTTTGATATAATAAAATTGCTCAGGATTTTTATCTCTGGATAAATCACGTGCCTGAACATAATGGTTCAATGCTTCATCATACTTAAATTCATAATTTAAAAGAATACCTTTAATAATATGAGCTTTTGCAGGAAATTCTGTATTATTTACCTTTTGAGTTAGTGCCAACAGCGTATCAGCATAAGGATGTCCGTTCTCAGACTTTAGGCCTTTACTATAGGCCAGCTTATAATACCCATCATAAATAAGGTCATTATTCTTTTCCCTTTTTCCTTTACTTAGGATACTATTAGCGTATACTTCTGCCTTATCATTATCGATCCGAAATACTTTCTCGTAGGCTTTCTGTAATTGATCAGCATTTTTACTTTTTAAAGAATCTGGTATATGAAACCCTTTTATACTCTGAGAAAAATATAAATGCGTCATGAGAACCAACATGAAAACAATAAAACCCTTTTGCATACATCATTTTAAAATACAATAATACATATTTTTATTTTTAGCATCACAAATATATCAATCAATTAATCGTATTGAAAATCAAAAACTTACAAAACAGCACCATTCCAAAATTTGCAAATTCAGGATCATACAAACCCTGAATTTGTAAATTCCGATATGCTTTACTTGAATAATAAGGAACACAAATGCATCTTTGCTTCAGGTAAAAACACAATGATTTATCATTTGTATGTGTACAGTACATATGATAAATATTAAAAGCTGATCAGCACCTTCCTGCGCCAAGGATATTTATGGCAAGCAAAATATTAATTTTAAAAATTAAAAAACATGAAAAAGTTAACAGGAATGAAGAAAGGGTTTTCTTCTTTGGAAAACAAAAAACTAAAAAGAGACGATTTAAAATCAGTTAATGGTAGTCTAAAGTCTTATGCTATCGAATCTAGTGCTGCCGTTACAACGCCAGGATGCTTTGAAGCAGACCATTATACATCTAATGGAGGTGATTATATTGGTAGACTAGAAGTTTGCTAAGCATATGAACAAGGAAAAGGGAGGGTGAATTTCCCTCCTTTTCTTTCCATATTATTAAATTGAATTATTTATGAAAAATTATTCACCATTAATAAGATATAGTCTTTCTCTTCTCATTTTATTATTCCTTGTTTCTTGTAAAAAGAATTATATTACTTATTATAATAAAGTAAACGAGATCGACAGTACATACAGGCTGGCCAATAACCCTAAACTCGCTGTAAAAGAGTATCGGGAAATTTTCAAAGAATATGTTCCCAAAAATCAGGATCGTATTGAAGAATATGCAACTTATATTACTCTTGCCGACCAGTATCATGAAGATTTTGGTGGAAAAGAAAGTCTTTATCAATTCATTTCGCTGATAGCTCCTGATGGTGATGAATATAAAAAATATTTGCCTCTTTTTAATAAATATGGAATAGACAATGCTTCTGTAGAACAAAAAATAACAGAATGGAAACAAGGACTAGATAAAAAACTAGTTGATTCTTTCAGGGTTGCCCTGATACGGGATCAGGCAGGACGCCCCCTTGATACCGCATTGACCAGAAAAAATGTAGAAAAAAACGCAGAGTTACTTATATGGACCTTTAAAAATTATGGATTCCCAACGCCTGAGAAAATAGGATGGTTTCCTATGCCAACCTTTATCACCCATATGGTTGAATCCAAAAAACACTATCCTTTTATAAAAGAAAAATTACTGGAATATGTAAAATCGGGAGATTGCTCACCTCGTGATTATGCACGTATGGATGACACCTACCTAGGGTCTCATAAAAAGATCACACTCTATGGGTTTAACATGATTTCTGTAAAAGACAGCGCACAAACCGACCGTAACCGGAAAAGCCTGGGAATCCCAAGCCTGAAACACAGTGCCAAAATAAGAAAAGATTTTTTTAAAAAAATTAAACAAAATGATACTCATCATATCGAATAACGGAGATTCTACGACTACAAAAGTCATCAAATATCTTTCAGCAATGGGAAAGAAATTTATTCGTGTGCATGAAGATGAGTTCTTTGAAATTAAAACAGATAAAAAAAGAATTTATCTGTTGAGTGACAGAAACAGATTTTTTCTGGATGAGATTGCAAGTACATGGTACAGAAGAGGAGGATTAAAATTCAAACGTTTACACTATGACAATGATGCCACCAACCTCCATATGGATGAACATCAACACTGGCTGGAAGATTATGTGATAAAAACCTTGGAATCAAAAAAAAGCATTAATAAGCAAAGCAACAATCACGTCAATAAACTCCTAGTTCTAGAGCAGGCAAAAAAAATAGGATTAAACGTTCCAGAATATTTTTTAGCTGAAAATACGGATGAAGTCATTATTAATAAAACAATTACAAAACCCATTACAGAAAATGTGATATTAGATTCTGTCAATAAAAATTTGAACGGTATCATTTACACTTCGGTAGTACAAGAAAAAGAGAAAAAAGATTTTTTCATTACATTTTTCCAGGAAAAAATTGAAAAGGATTTTGAGATACGAAGCTTTTATCTGGGAGGGAAAATATGGTCTACTGCTATCATTTCTCAAAATGATGAACAGACTAAAACTGATTTCAGAAAATATAATTATAAAAAACCCAACAGAAAGGTACGGTACCAGCTTCCTGAAAATATTGAAGAAAAAACACATCAGCTTATGCAATCGCTGGACTTAAGCTGTGGTTCAATAGACTTTATAAAAAGTGGAGACATTTTCTACTTTTTGGAAGTTAATCCTACAGGCCAATTTATAGGGCTGTCGGAGATCTGCAACTACTCATTGGAAAAAGAAATAGCAGAATATTTATGAAAAAATTGTTTCGAGAAGAAAAAAATAAATTACCTCTTACTTTCAAATTTATTGAGAAGTTTGGTACTAAAAAATCTAATGATAAGAACAGTATTTCCATCAACTATATAAAGTGTGAACTCTATCAAACAGATTATCTTATGAGGGAAAGACCAATAAAAGCACTTACAAGACTATTATGAGATATTTTAACTTATTCAGTAATATTATAATCGCCAAAGGAGCTCGCAGAATCCTGATCTCTGATCTTCAGAGAAAGATTTCTGATCTTTATCCTTTGGAATTGAATGATATTATTGACGAGCTGAAAAATGATTCTATTGAAAATATCTTAGAAAATTATGATGAGGAATCTAAGGAGATTATCCATGAGTATGTAGAGCTTCTTCTGGAAAATGAATACGGCTTTATAACTAATGGAAATTGGGATAGGAATTTCACTCCCTTATCACATGAAGTTCATGAAGTTAACAAGATTTCAAATATTTTTATAGAAATTGATCATCTATCTGTACTCGACAAAATAAAGAGCTCTATTGATAATTTGGGCGTAAAACATTTGGTAATTTACTCTGCTAAGGAACTTTCTACGGAGGAGATTCAAGAAATTGACAGTAAATTTCAAAACTCTGTTTTAGAAGGTATTGAAATATATTTGCCTTTTCATAATGCCGTAAATGAAGAGTTTTTTCAGACACTTGATCAAACGACCATAAGAATTTATAACCTCATTTTCTACAATTGTCCTCAGGCATCTTTTAAAGTAAAAGATGAGTTCAGATTTACTATACATAGTATTGAAGAAGATTTAAAAATCTCTGCCTGTGGAAAGGTAGATCTGAAATATTTCAACACGAATCTTCCAAAAATCCTTGAAGCAGTCAACCATAATTCTTGTTTACACAAAAAAATTGGTATCGATATCAAAGGAAATATAAAAAATTGTCCATTAATGCCACAGACTTTTGGGAATATCCATACCTCAAACCTCGAGGAAACCTTTATACAAAGTGATTTCAAAAAATACTGGAACCTCACAAAAGACCATATTGAAGGCTGCAAAGATTGTGAATTCCGTTATGTATGTACAGACTGCAGAGCCTTTACAGAAAGAAATATGAAGAATAAAGATGGGCTTGATATTTCCAAACCTTTAAAATGCGGATATGATCCCTATACAGGAGTATGGGAAGACTGGACAAAAAATCCATTGAAACAAAAGGCCATTAAACATTATCATATGGATAAATCTTTTAAAGCAAAACATATTTACTAACAACATTAAAATTTATTTTGATCCTCCACCAGATCATTAACTATATACTATCATATAGTTCCTTTTACTCCCACAGATGCGCTAAAATGAATGTAAACATTTAACCATGAAAACTTTAAATATACATCTGTGGGAAATTGGAACTGATGCAAACAAGAGAATTTATACTAATCTTTCACCAGATCATTAGCTATACCTATCATATAGTTCCTTTTACTCCCACAGATACGCAAAATGAATGTAAACTTTTAACCATGAAAACTTTAAATATACATCTGTGGGAAATTGGAACTGACACAGGCACCTTTTTATAATATAAGATATATTCCATAGCCAACATTTTTTTTAGCCAGATACAGCAAAATAAAATATTGAAAGTCAAATCAAATCTATCAACTACCGTATATATCTCACTAATAAAAGAAAAATTCTTTTGTTTATTTAAAACATCTGTGTATTTTAGATAAAAATATTAATATGATTTTTGACAAACTAATTAACTACTTAAAACTTGATAAACAGGAGTTCGTCTTCCAGTTTAATTCCCATCCCAATTACCCATCTGCACTGGCATTTAGCGATACTTTGAATTTTATGGGAGTAAAAAATGATGCTTATGAATTAGACAAGGAATATTGGAATGAACTTCCTGAAGAATTCATCGCCATTGTAGAAAATTCTTTCTCTTTGGTAAAGAAATCAGGAAATAGTTACTCAGTTTACTCAGAAAAGGCTAAAACACTTAACCAGGAAGAGCTATACAATAAATCAACAAATTTTGTTCTTCTGTTTGAAAAGGCTGAAAAGGCAGAAAATAAATTGGCATTCAATTTCAAACCGATTCTATATGCTATTTTTGCTGTAATTCTTATTTATTCTCTTCTAAGTCAGCAGATATACGAAGCGATTTTCAATCTTCTTTCACTGGCAGGAGTCTATATCTCGTTAGAAATATTTAATCAAAAATTTGGAAATAGCTCTACTGTAATCGGAAGTATATGCGGTGTACCCACTGCTACCCAGACCGTTAATGCTTGTGATAAAATTATAAAACAGGACAAAACCAGTATTTTAGGTTTAAAATTTTCTGATTTTTCGTTAATTTATTTTACAGGGCTTGCTGTATTAGGACTATTCTTACCGGGAACAGCCTATATTGTAAAAGGATTTACGATCGTATCAATATTGGCTATTGGCTACTCCCTATATATTCAGGCTTTTGTTGAAAAAGCATTCTGTAGAGTTTGCCTTTTAATTATTTCAATCCTAGTCGGGCAATTGGCCATCACTAGTTTTTTCTTTCAAAATCTTCCCTTTGAAATTGGAACACTTTTACTCATCGTAATTCTATGGGTACTTATTTTTTCAACCGTTATTTACTTCAATTCCCTATTGGAACAGAAAGAAGAGCTTCAAAAATCCAATGCCAAAAACCTTAGATTCAAAAGAAATTATGAATTGTTTAAAGATCAGTTATTGCAAAAGGAGAAAATAGAATTTCAGGATATCCAGACTTTTTCTGTGGGTAAAAAGGATGCAAGACTTCGTATTTCCATCGTTTCCAATCCCTACTGCGGGTTCTGTAAAGATGCTCATAAACTGATAGAAACTCTTTTAGAAAAGTACCCTGATGAGATTTCTCTGCAGATGAGATTCAATTATATCCCGGAAAGAGCAGACGAAAAATACACCCGATTAATCTCAGATTTAACACATATCTATAATAATAAAACAGAAAAAGACTTTCTGAATGCTGTAGAAGAATGGTTTGAAACAAAGGATGAGGGAAAAATCAATACATTGTCCGGGGGAGCTCCTACATCTGAAAATCTGAATGCACTGATTGGAATGTCTACAGAAAATAGCAATGCCGGTCTAAACTTTACCCCTGTTTTCATTATCAACGGATATCAGTACCCTGAGAAGTATGATCGAGAAGATATTGTATTCTTTGTTGATGAATTAATAGAAGATGAAGACTTTTAGTAATGGATATCAGCAATTCGAAAATTTCACTATCTTAGGAAAAACAAAAGCGATCTCCGAAAAGCTATTAAAAGAGTAGGAAAACCAAAAACTATTTATTATGAAAAACCTAAAAAGACTTTCAAGAGAGAACCTAAGAACACTGAAAGGTGGAATCACTCAGGAATGCGCAAGAATTCAGAGTGAAGCAAGCTATTGCGAATCCAAAATAAATCCACCTAAAGAAGGAGCTATCAACGCATGTAACAAATGGTGCTACTACTAGCCAACCATTTCATTGAATTATAATATTGAATAAAGTAAAAATGTCGTCAGAATATGACGACATTTTATAATGATTATTAGTTTTGAAAAAATTTCCTTTTTATAAGCAACCAGACACTAAAGACTGTGGCCCTACCTGTCTTAGAATTGTAAGTAAACATTACGGTAAAAGCATCTCACTACAACAGATTCGTGCCCTTTCTGAAACAACCCGAGAGGGAAGCAGCCTCCTTGGACTGAGTGATGCTGCAGAAAACCTGGGATTCCGTTCATTAGGTGTCCAAATTGACTTCAAAACCCTTGTGGAAGAAGTTCCCCTACCTTGTATTGTACACTGGAATAAAAACCATTTTGTTGTTGTTTATAAAACCGATAAAAATAACAAGATCTATATCTCAGACCCCAGCTATGGTCTGATTACCTATAACCAGGAAGAATTCATTAAATCCTGGATCGGAGAAAATGCCAATGAAAACACAGAGGAAGGTATTGCTCTTATTTTGGAAACTACTCCGGCATTCTTCCAGACTGAATTTGATAATGAGGAAAGCAAGGCAAGCTTTTCTTTTCTCTCAAAATATCTTCTTAAATACAAATCACTTGTTGTACAGCTAGCTGTAGGACTATTAGCCGGAAGTTTACTGTCCTTGGTTTTCCCGTTTCTTACCCAAAGTATTGTAGACGTTGGGATACAGAATCAGGATATTAACTTTATCTATTTGGTACTTCTTGCCCAGATTATGTTATTTTTCGGAAGAATGGGTATTGAAGTCATCCGGAGCTGGATTCTTCTCCACCTTTCTGCCAGAATTAATATCTCAATTATTTCCGATTTCTTCATTAAGCTGATGAAACTTCCTATAAGCTTTTTTGACACAAGAATGACGGGAGATATCATGCAGAGGATTAACGACCACCACAGAATAGAACAACTTCTTACAAGTTCTTCATTGAATACTCTATTTTCAATGGTTAACCTTATTATCTTTAGTATTGTACTGTTGCTTTATGACTATAGGCTTTTCATTGTTTATCTTGTAGGAGCAGCATTGTATATCGGATGGATTAGCTTCTTCCTGAAAAAAAGAAAAGAACTTGACTATAAAAGATTCTCCCAGGTTTCTCAGGAACAAAGTAAGGTTATTGAGCTTATCAACGGTATGCAGGAAATTAAAATGCATAATGCGGAAAAACAGAAACGATGGGATTGGGAATTTCTTCAGGTAAAATTATTTAAAATAAGAATAAAATCTCTCTCCTTAGAGCAATGGCAGTCTGTAGGAGGAAACTTCATCAATCAGATGAAGGATATTCTGGTGAGCTTCCTTTCTGCAAAATTAGTTTTAAGTGGAAATCTAACCCTAGGGATGATGCTTTCTGTACAATATATCATTGGACAGCTGAATAGCCCGCTTTTACAGCTGATCGACTTTATCAAGCAAACTCAGGATGCTAAAATTTCCCTTGAAAGACTTGGTGAAATTCATGATAAGGAAGACGAAGAAGATAAAAACGAACAATACGCTACAGAAATTCCACATAGAGATATTGAGATTAAGGATATGTCTTTCAGATATATTGGATCCGATGTTCCTGTTTTTGAAAATCTAAACCTTTCCATTCCCTACCGACAAACTACAGCAATTGTAGGAGCCAGCGGAAGTGGAAAAACAACCCTGCTAAAACTTCTGATGAAGTTTTATGATCCCGATCAGGGAGAAATTAAAATCGGCAGTACCAATCTAAAAAATGTTTCCCCACGATTCTGGAGAGATCATTGCGGTGTGGTAATGCAGGAGGGCTATGTATTCAATGATACAATAGCTAATAATATTGCCATCGGTGAGGACCATATTGATAAGCAAAAATTAAGACGTGCGGTAGAAATTGCAAACATCAGAGAATTTATAGAAACTCTCCCTTTAAGTTACAATACAAAGATTGGAAACGAGGGGGTTGGAGTAAGTGGTGGACAAAAACAAAGACTATTTATAGCAAGGGCAGTTTACAAGTCTCCGGAATATATTTTGTTTGACGAAGCTACATCAGCATTGGATGCCAATAACGAAAAAATCATTATGGAGAACCTTGAACAATTCTTCAAGGGTAAAACAGCGGTTGTTATTGCTCACAGGCTTTCTACAGTAAAACATGCCGATAAGATTATTGTATTGGATAAAGGTAAGGTTGTAGAAGAAGGCAGCCATGCAGATCTGGTTGATCTACGAGGTGAGTATTATAGATTGGTTAAAAACCAGCTTGAATTAGGAAATTAGAACCTGCTTATTTAAATTTTATTATCCCTGAAATATTGGGTAGAAATTTTATTCTAAAAAAATGAAACAAGACATTTTAGACAATATTGAACTTCGCTCCGAAAGCGTACAGGATATTCTTACCCAGCCACCTCATTGGATGATACGTTGGGGAAATACAATGATTTTCATCATCATCCTGCTTATTTTTGTGATGAGCTACATCATAAAATATCCGGAATTTGTACCGGCTCCCATTATTGTAACCTCTCAAAATCCACCTGAGAAAATAGAGGCAAGAATTGGAACCAGAATTGAAAAAATATTTATCAAGGACCATCAGCAAGTAAAAAAACATGATGTATTGATGGTGATGCAGTCAGCTGCCAATTATAAAGATATCTTAGAGCTGAAGAAGATAGTAGACTCTATTTCTCCCAATCAATTATATTCTTTTCCTCTTGCACAGACATCAAGATATAAACTGGGCGAATTACAGGGCGAATACAACAGCTTTGCAAAAGCTTTTCAGGATGAAGAACTTTTCACAAGGTTACAACCATATGCCCCGGAAAGCCTGGCTAGTAATCAAAGTATTTCTGAATATAAAATAAGAATGGCTACCCTAAGACAACAGAAGAATCTGGAATCTGTAAAGTATGATCTTAGCAGAAAAAACTTCAACAGATCTCAGGAACTTTTCAATCAGGGAGTAATTTCTGCGATGGAACTTGAAAATGAAAAAATAAAATATCTTCAGGCTCAACAAAATCTTGAAAACCTTAATATTTCTATCTCCCAAGCAGAAGAAGGCATTTCCAATATTAATAAAACCAAAAGTGTAACGGTAATTAATAATGAAAAAGAAAAGATTACCTACTCTGCACAAACGCTGCAGCTTTTTGAACAGCTTCGAAAAGCCTTAAAGCAATGGGAGCAAAACTATCTTGTCATTTCATCCACAGATGGTGTTGCCAGCTTTCAGCAATTTTTTGGCGAAAATCAGTTTGTAAAAGCCGGAGAGCCTATCGTATCTATTCTGCCAAGCAATAAAGAGAAATTAGTAGGCAGAATGTCTGTGCCTACAATCAACTCCGGAAAGATTATAGCTGGAGAAAAAGTATTGATCAAACTGGACAATTACCGTTTTCAGGAATATGGTATCATTGAAGGAAAAGTTCAGAACATTTCCCTTATTCCTGATGATAAAGGAAACTATTATGTAGATGTAGTATTGCCTAAAGGATTAAAGACAAGCTATAATAAAACGCTTACCTTTGATAAAGAGCTTAGAGGTAGTGCTGAGATCGTAACTCAAGATCTAAGGTTGATTGAAAGGTTCTTCTATCAGATCAGAAAGCTATTAGGATATCAGGCCTAATAAAATTAAGATATAAAAAAAATCTGCCGTTTCATTCAAGAATGAAACGGCAGATTTTTTTAGGTTATTCAATCATTATCTGAAAATATAGAAAGCCCTATGAACCTCTATGTATTAATCAATATAATACATGGAAATATGGAAAGGGATAAAATGAAATTAATTTATGGCGAAATACCCAAATTCTATAGGCAGGATAGCATTTACATATTTAGGAATGAATTTTATAAAATCAACCTATTGGCTTTTGATAATTAAAGTGAGAGAAAAGAGAGACCTTATAAAAAATAAAAACCGCAATCATTAGTAATGATTGCGGTTTGTTGTAGCGAAGACGGGAATTGAACCCGTGACCTCAGGGTTATGAATCCTGCGCTCTAACCGACTGAGCTACCTCGCCTCCTTTTTGGTGGTGCAAATATAGAAAATATTTCTTTACCTCCAAAATTATTTTAACTTAAAATATTCTAAAACATCACCAACATGATCTGGTTTGCTGATTATCTTATTGTTAGCATCTAAAATAAAATACGTAGGTGTTGCATGAATATTGTAGGTATCTACATAATTACTGTTCCATCCTCTCAATTCTGAATCATTGATCCAAGGAAAGGCTGCAATCTTGTTGGTATAAGAGTTTTTGTCAACATCTAAAGAGAAAGCAATAACCTGTATATTCTTTGTCTTTAAATCATTGTATTTTTCCAATAGCTTCGGAAGCTCACTTTCACAATGTGAACATGTAGATGACCAGAAAATAATAACCTTTTTATCTGCTTTTATATCATGAAGTGATTTAGCAGTAGTGTTAGTCGCTGACTGGAATTTATAATTAGGAAAAACAGCTCCCATTTCCACATTTGCATTAGACTTTAATGTAGTGGCAAGCCTGTCATTAATGGTACATTTCAGATTCTTTGCCTGGCTTAAATATTTATTTTTAAACTCATCCATGTCATATACATCAAAGATGTCAATAAGTTCGGACAATACAGTCTGCCCTCTTGGCGTTTCTACCTTTAAACGATCTAAAAGCTTATCCACTGAAGCACCAATATTAGCATTGCCTCCAGAGTTCAAATAGGCCACCAATACAGGTCTCAGCAACGATGAACTTTCCAGCATATCATTGGACTTATCCAGGAAGTTAATAATTTCCTCCTGATCTACCTTTTTAGCAGAATCCACAGGTGCAGAAAGAAACTTGCTGTAATTAGTATTGTAATAAGAAATAAATGGATGCTTTACGGCATCAATTGAACCTGCTTTCCCTGAAAGTCTGTCAATCTCCAGTTTCAATGCTTTTCCAAAGTCTGTATTATCTTTATAGTATTCTTTAATCTGAGCTAGAGCCGGCAGAATAAGTTCTTTTTTTTGTGAACCTTCTTGCTGCTTGCTCATCAGATCGTTCGCTTCATCCAGGTAGACGATCTCCTTAACTTTATTATTTTGAGTTTCAAGCTTAAGATTTACATTCTTATTTTCAGAAATAAAGCTAACCGTATTATTGGTTCCGGGGAAATAAACTTTCATCATCCCCATATAGTTATTCGGATATTTAAAGGTCCATGTATTGTTCTTACTTTGTTCTTTAGTAACAATAATATCTTTTGACCCGCTTAATGTATATAGAATAGCATCCTGATCTTTAAAATCTGCGGAGGCCTGAACTGTAACTGTAAACTGAGCCTGCAGAGCAAATGCAGCTAAAACTGCAGATAGTGTATAAACCTTTTTCATAGAGTAAAAATAAAAAAACTCTCTGACTAATCAGAGAGTTTGATATTATTTTAATAAAATTTTATGCTTTTACGCTTTTATACTTTTTTGTATAATATGCAATGAATGCAAATGCTACAATAGAAAGTAAATATACGTACATATCAATTGGTGATGATGGTGCTCCTCCGGTACCGTGTCCTCCGGTACCTCCTCCACCTGGAACTGGCATATCATCTATATCTGCTTTTGCTAAAAATGTAGCAAAGAGAAAAAACGCAAATACTAGTTTATTTATAGTTTTCATATTAATTTTTATTTTAAGATTTTGGTGTTAACTATTACTCCTTTATCCGAAACCACTTTTACAATGTAAGAACTCTTCACTGAACCGTTAAGTTCAATTACGAAATCCCTAGATGCATCAACTGATTTTTTAGAGATAATAAGCTTACCACTCATATCATAAACTTCAATATCTGCTTTTCTCCAATCTGGATCAAATCTAACTATATAATTACTAATTGCAGGGTTGTAAACAACCATCGTTCTGGAAAGCGTTTCTGTTTCCTTAGTAGCAAGAGAACCTCTGTCAGGCGCTCCATAATATAAATTATATGACTTTGAACTTACAGGAATAACATCTCCCTGTTTTGCTTCTTGTACTGTACCGTTAGATGCCTTATAAAAGAATCCAATTCCTGAAGACAAGTTATGTACTCCAGCTGGAATCATCTCAGCATTTTCTCTAATTTCAAATTTGTAGGAAACAATTTTTTTATCTGGCTTACTATAATCAAAGTTATATAGTAATACGTCTTTTCCTACAAAATTACTTTCGCTGGCTTCATTAATATATAACCAATATTTAGCGTTGTAGTTAGGATCGTACCCTCCATTTAAAGCTTCTTCAAATGTTCCAATCGGATTGGATGGACTTGCAGCTGCCTGCACTGTAGTTGCAATAGAAATCTGGTGTCCTGTAGTTGCTGTAGGAGAAACTACATAATAGGTTCTTCCAATTTCGTTACCGTTTGCATCAAGACCAATAACCCCAAGCTGTTTAACACTTGAACTATTTGACTTGTTGCTAATTCTAGCAGCAGTTACATTATAGTCAGTTCCATTAGCTCTCACTACATCCTTAAATCTTCTAAGAGTGTTAAAGTTCAGGGTCTGCGATGAGTTATCTCTAAGCTTTATAATAAATGGCTGCATTGGTTTAATAAGTAATCCAATATCTCCAACAGGAGTTCCATCTAAATTAAATGTTTGCTTTAATGCACCTGTAGTATAGGTATATCCATTAGCTTGAGTAACAACATTTCCTGCTGTATATTCAATACCCATGATATTGGTAATATGATTACCATCTGTAACTGTTCCATTTTCAACAAAACCAATCTTAGAAAGATCTAGGTTTGTGAAGAACGGGTTTCCAAATTGGTAGATATTTTTACCATACGTTGGGTTCCATTCTCCATTAGGAAGATCAAACTGGTCTTGAAGGTAAGAGTTATAAGCTTCCCCATAACTGTTTGCTCCATTACCATTAGGACCGAAATATACATTTCCTCCATTCTGTAAAGTTACCGGAACAGTAAAAGCTGCATACGGCTTTCCGTTTAACGTGTATACAGAAGCAGATACCGGCGGCGTATTTAAGTTTAGGTTATTATTTCTAGAACCTAACATATAATATCCCGTACCATTGCTTGTTGTACTTGCCAAACTTGTAACATGATCAGATTTAGCCTGGAGGTTATTCCACTGTAAGATCAAATCATTATTTACACTAGCCGTGTTTTGGATATCTCTTACAGTTCCAAATGTTTTACCTAATTCTGTTGATAATGAACTGTAAGCCTTTCCATAGAAAGGAAGGGCAATTTGTTGGAAGTAATTACCTGTACCATGTTTATCAACAAGGTATTCTTTACTTACGACACCTGTAATATTGGACTGGGATAATCCATCGATATACAACTGACCGTACGTGGAACTAGCATAAGTAGCAGGGGTATTTAATCTTAAAACAATGTTTCCGCCATCGGTTTTATCAGCCCCGCCAGCATCGATTGTTTTAAAAGCATCTGTACCAGATCCTACAACCATGATATTTCCATGTACGTCCAAAAGGCCATTACCTCTTGTTTGTACACCACCACCGCTATAAACTAGGGTGCCTTCGCTCACATACATATTAGCATTAGTGTCAACATGACATAGTACCTGCGCCTGAACAGAGTAACTAATTGCTAAAAGACCTATAGCAAATAAACTTTTTCTCATTGTATAAATTATTTGTGTGTTAATACAATCTTCACCCGCAAAGGTATTATTTTTTTCTTTAAAAAAAAAACATTTTTATCTATTAATCAAAATATTATCTTCTGTTAATACAATTTCTTTTTCCTCTCCGATTGAAAACATATAGTCTTCCAAAACCTTCTCTGTGGTCCCTCTTAGACCTCTCGCTCCTAATCCTTTTTCGATGGTTTCTTCTACAATTCTTTCAATTGCACCGTCTGTAATAACCAAATCTGTGCCATCCATTTTGAAAAGTTCCACAAATTGATTCACGATTGAGTTTTTAGGCTCTTTCATAATTCTCACCAACGTCTCTTTCGTGAGTTTATCAAGATAAGTAATGATTGGAAATCTTCCTAAAAGTTCGGGAATTAATCCAAAAGAACGAAGATCGACGGCATTAATATTTGTTAATACATATTCTTCTTCATCTGTCTTATTGATCTTTTCAGAACTGAAACCAATCGCCTGCTTATTCATCCTTCTTTCGATGATTTCCTTGATTCCATCAAAAGCACCACCTGCAATAAACAGAATATTTTGAGTATTTACCTGAATATACTTTTGGTCAGGATGCTTTCTTCCTCCCTGTGGCGGAACGTTTACAATGCTCCCCTCCAATAATTTCAGTAATCCCTGCTGTACTCCTTCTCCGGAAACATCTCTTGTAATGCTTGGGTTATCAGATTTTCTGGCAATTTTATCAATTTCATCAATAAAGACAATTCCTTTTTCTGCCTTTTCTACATCATAGTCTGCGACCATTAATAGTCTTGAAAGAATACTTTCAACATCTTCCCCTACATAGCCGGCCTCTGTTAAAATAGTTGCATCCACAATACAGAAAGGAACATTAAGCTCTCTGGCGATAGTTTTTGCCAACAGGGTTTTTCCGGTCCCGGTCTCTCCTATCATGATGATATTCGATTTTTCAAGCTCTACTTCCCTGTTTTCATCCTGGGCATGAAGCAATCTTTTATAATGGTTATATACAGCAATTGAAAGCTGTTTCTTTGCTTGGTCCTGACCAATAACATATTGGTCCAGAAATACCTTGATTTCTTTTGGTTTTTTAAGATCTTCCATATTGTCTGCAGGTGAATATCCTGATTTGGACGCGCTATCTTTAACAATAGTATGTGCCTGCTCTATACAATTTTCACAAATAAAACCGTTCTGCCCGGAAATCAACATCTGTACTTCACTTCTTTTTCTACCGCAGAAAGAACACTGGTTTGAATTCATATGAGATAATAATATATGTATATGTTAAAGAAAATCGTAAAAAATTTCTTTTTTACGATTTTCTTTGTTTTAAGAATTAATAATTGAGTTTTGAATCTCTGTATATTCTTCGTTCGTTAATTTTAATCTTTCATTTCTAAAGTTCATGTCCTCTACCTTATTTAAAGGAATAAGGTGAATGTGGGCATGAGGAACTTCAAGTCCTACAACCGCTACTCCTACTCTTACACATGGAATTGCAGTTTTGATCTTCTTGGCAACCTCTTGGGTAAATCCCCAAAGATTTTTGTATTCTTCACTTTCAAGATCAAAAATCAAATCCACTTCTTTTTTTGGAACTACTAAGGTATGTCCTTCCACCAAAGGCATTGCATCTAAAAATGCGATAAAGTTTTCATCCTCTGCAATTGTATAGGAGGGAATTTCGCCATTGATGATTTTTGTGAATATAGTGCTCATGGATCAGATAGTTAGAGGTTATATATTAGAAGTTAGAAATAAAAGGTGTGTATCAGACTATAGAGAGATGTCTAATACTTCGAATGAAAGCTTATTACCGTTTGGTAAAGTAATTTCCGCAGTTTCGCCAATAGCTTTTCCTAACAGACCTTTTGCGATCGGTGTGTTTACAGAAATTTTCCCTGTTTTAAGGTCACTTTCGTTATCCGGTACCAATTTAAATACCTGCTCTTGTTTAGTCGCATTGTTTTTAAGTTTCACTGTTGTTAAGATTGAAACTTTTGAAGTATCTAATTGGCTTTCGTCTATAATTTTAGAAGTTGAGATAACATCTTTCAGCTTAGAAATTCTCATTTCAAGCATTCCCTGAGCCTCTTTAGCCGCATCGTATTCTGCATTTTCAGACAAATCTCCTTTGTCTCTTGCCTCTGCGATCTGCTGAGTGATTTTTGGTCTCTCCACAGTTTCCAACTGTTCCAGCTCAGCTTTCATTTTCTCTAGGCCCTCCTTTGTTACATAGCTTGCCATAATTTTCAAAATTTAGTTTTAGTATAAAAAAATAATCCGACATTTGCCGGACAATGTTTTACGTGTTATAATCGTTTAATTTTTACAAATATATAAAAATTTAAATTGAAATGAAAAAAACTTTTTCGATATTATCTATTTTTATTTTATTGATTTTCAGTAATTTATCCGTAAATTCATGTGGAAGTAGAGAAGATACAGTGAGCTGCTTTCCCAACAACCCTATCAACGTTACGCTTAATCTGAACCTCCCTGCATACAATGCTCTGAACTATGATAATGGCTGGGTTTATGTGAACGAACAACAGGCAGGAACAAGAGGTCTTATCGTTGTACGTGTGGGGAACGGATTCAAAGTCTATGATAGAAATGCACCTCATCTATGTCCTGACAATGATACAACCCTGGAGGTAAAAGACAATATTGCAATTTTATGTCCCAAGGACAATACAAGATGGATCTTAAGAACCGGTGAGCCTCAGTCGGGTTCCAAAACATCTCTTCCTCCTAAAACATATCCTTATAACTTCGATCCTGTAACCAAGGTTTTAAATATTTATTACTAAAATGAAAATCGTTATACAAAGAGTCTCAGAAGCCAGTGTAAAGGTAGACGGAAAAATAGTTGGTGAAATTGGCAAAGGCTTAATGCTGCTGGTAGGCATTGATGAGAATGATGAAAAGACAGATGCAGACTGGCTGGTACAAAAAGTAATAAATCTCAGAATCTTTGGTGATGCAGATGACAAACTCAATCTTTCGGTAAAGGATATTTCAGGAGAGATCCTGTGTATCAGCCAGTTTACTTTGATTGCAGATTACAAAAAAGGCAACCGTCCCTCTTTCATCAAAGCGGCCAAACCGGATAAAGCTATCCCGTTGTTTGATTACTTTAAAGCAGAAATTGCAACATCAGGATTAAAGACTGAAAGTGGAGTTTTCGGGGCAGATATGAAAGTTTCCTTAATTAATGACGGGCCTGTCACTATTGTTATGGATTCAATTACAAAAAACTAATTTAAAGGATAAATGAAGAACCGAAATATAGTAATTGCTTACCTGATTATTACCTTAATTTTCCTGAGTGAAATTGTTTTAAACTTTAATAAATACAGTTATTCCGGATATTATACCGATAAAATTATCAACTGGGTTTGGTTGGTAATGACTGTCTTTATCATCATTTGGTTTTGGAAGAAAAAAGTAATTAAGGTTTACTTTAGTCTTTTGGTATTGGGTATCGTTTTGAGTATTTTACCTATGATGATTCCTTTTTTTATGATTGTGAATTATTTTTCAACTTTCGACAATTATCAGCGAATTCAGCTGGATGATGTTTACAGGATTGAAAGTGGCCGCCCCGGTGCTTTATCCAAGCCACAGGTTACGGTGTATAAAAGGGAAGGAATCCTTGAAAAGCCAATCTATACAACCCATTATAAAAAAATTATTGAAGGGATCTTCGAACTCACGCCAGACAGTCCGGCAATGGCAAATAAAAAACCAATCCAAAAAGCAAAACTCGTTAGTGTCAGTAAGGACAGTATGGGAATTGAATATCAGATATTGAATAAAAAGAAGATTTTCTATCATAAAAATAATGAAGATTGGTTTGATGATTTATAAGATCACATTTCTTTTTTTCTAAATCTAAGAATACCTTTCAATGATGTTGAAAGGTATTTTTTTGCCATAAAATCCCTATAATCTGTTCCTATATTTTTCTTAAAATCAAATAAATCGTCTGGGAAACGCTAAAACACAAGAATTGAAAATAAATTCACAAAAACGTGATTTGTTTTTATTTTATTATTAATTTTGAGATTATCCAAACTTATTCTCAACCATTTAACAAAAATATTATGAAAACAAGATTTAAAATTTTTACACTGTTAGTGTTTTGTTTCTTCCTTTCTTTTGGTCAAGTGCACTCTGACCGTAATCATCAAAGTGATGTAATTTATGTATGTTTTTCCAAGGACATTGAATCTGAAAAGGCAGCATTCAGCAAAAATTCGGATCTGGAAAAATTTGCCCGGGAAAATGGAATTTCATTTACCTATGACCTTGGGTTCAGCGACAAAAAAATTAATGAAATGATGGAAAGCAGTAAGATGAATGGGAATTCCGGAGAGTCTGTTCAAAAACTGAAAAGAATATTTAAAGCGAATCTACCTTTACAGAATAATGAAACAGCCCAAAAGCTTATTCAAACTTTGGAAAGATTCCCTGAAATAGAATATGTATCTGTAATGAGCGGTACACCTATTGAACCTCCTGTGGTTAATATGTTTGTAGCAACTCCCGATCTTGAAAGCCTGCAAACTTACCTGAATGACAACCCAGGAATCAATGCAAAGTATGCATGGTCACGAGGAATTACAGGACAAAACATTAGAATCCGTGATGTGGAATATGGTTTTTACAAAACTCATGAAATGCTGTCTAACCAAAATTCTATACAATTGGAACCTGGATACACTCCTAATTCAGGATTATCAAATAACAACTATAGAGATCACGGAACAGCTGTAGTAAGTATTTTAGGATCTGTAAAAGATAATATCGGACTTACAGGCGCTGTGTATAATGCTTCAGAAATAAAGGGATATATGGAATGGACAACTGTTGGTTACAACAGAGCAGCAGCCGTAAGCAGATCCATCAATGCATCTCAGTCCGGTGACATCATTTTGTATGAAATGCAAACAGGTGGAAAAGACGGCCAGTATTGCCCTGCAGAGTATGACAGCGTGATTTGGGATCTTACCAAAGCGGCTACAGATTCAGGGATTATTATTGTTGCAGCAGCAGGTAATGGAAACCAGGATCTGGATGATCCTTTTTATGCTGCCTATAGAGCAAGAGGGAATAGCGGTGCAATCATTGTAGGGGCAGGAACTCCTAATACCACCCATTCTAAACAAAGCTTCAGTACATTTGGAAGCAGAGTTGATGTACAGGGATGGGGAAGCAGTGTTTTGGCAGCAGGATATGGTTCTTACCAGAAGTATGACAATGATAACAACAGAACTTACAATTATTTCAGCGGAACGAGCTCTGCAACTCCTACGGTAGCTTCTGCTGCAGTATTGCTTCAGTCTTTTTACCGTCAGACTACGGGACAATACTTAAGTCCGGCTGCCATGAAAAATCTTTTGGTTTCTACAGGAATTCCTCAGGGGGGTACAGATGTGAATAAAAAGATAGGTCCGCTTCCGAATGTAAAGAATGCTATACTACAATTGGAAAGTAAATTCGCTACTCCTGTTAAAACACTAGCTCCACTAGAGGTAAAAATCTATCCGAATCCGGCCAGCAGCTCTATTGCCATTCAAAATACTGAAAATAAAAAACTGGATATTGAAATCTTCAATATGTATGGAAGATCGGTTATAAAAAGCACTGTTTCGTCAGATGAAAAGATTAATATTTCTCATCTGCCGGCAGGTCAGTACATCATCAATATTAATGAGGGACAAAGAAGGGTGGTTGAAAAATTCACAAAACTATAGTATAAACAAAAAAACACCTTTCAGCATGCTGAAAGGTGTTTTCTCTTAATAAACATTTATAAAATTACTTCGCAGGAACGCTGCTGAAGTTAAGGGCTACTTTAATGTTCATGTCTGAAGTTGTTTGATTTTTCAGTTCATAAACAGTTCTTACAGTTAATCCTGAGCTTTTTACAATTTCATCCAAAAATCCGGTATCATTCAAATCCAGATTCAGGCTAGCAGAATTATTGGACATATTGGAACGCGATGCGATCAGCCTTTCTCCTGTTCCATTAGATGAAACATAAATTTTAACGGACTTAAATGCGCTCAAATTTCCTCCTGATGGAGAAGCTACAGAGATCTTAGCCTCAGAAATTCTCACATCCTTGATTTTTGCATTATTATTTCCTCCAAACCATGTTTGAACATTGGTGGCAGTAGCTGTAGAAGAAACTTCCTTGTCAGCTGGTACCCCTGTGGAAACTAAAACATTTGCTGTGTATGGAAACGTATTCTGAACCAGCGACTGTACGGTTCCGCAACTTACAAGTACAGCTGAAGCGGCCATTGCTGTTAGAACTATATTTTTCATAATATTAAATTTAAACTTTGAGTATAGTTTGCAGAAATTGTACCAAATTGGGTAATCTTACTCTACACTTACTGTAAAGTGGCCTTTGGTATTTCCCGAAGCCATATTACTTTTCCCGATTATCAACCAAACCTCTCCTTTTCCGGGAACTTCATAAGTAATGTCTCTTCCGAAAGGCCCATCGTAGTTTCCGCTGGGAAGTTTAATCTGATTGAACCTGATGTTAAAGTCTTTTTCTTTAGTTGAAATTTTTGCTTTTATAGTAGACTGATCAAAATTAGTTAGCTTTAAAACAAGCTCCTGATCATCTTTTGTAAATTCTTCACCCAATGTAAACGGAAGTTGGGAAGCGTCTGCAGTTCTTACAATTTGTCCCTCTTTTTCATTTCTCATCACTCCTTTACGTAAAACTTCCTTGGTAGCAGGAGCATTGTTAATAATTGAATCTCTTGTTCTCAATACTGCAGAATCTGTCTTATAAACAGAATCCGGCAGTTCTGTTACCACCGCAGAATCCTTTTGGGATACATCTGTCACCGCAGGATCCTTTTTACATGAAATGATAATCAATGGAATTAACAATAAGCTTTTTTTCATAATAATTAATTTTAAGAATGTGGATACAGCATTCTGTTAAGTCCTTTTAAGTGCGAAAATTGTTCCAACTCTTTTTGAAGGTCTCATTTTTTTGGTTTATACAGTCTTTCCACTATTATTTTTAGCCAGTTTAAATGTAAAATACATAAAATTGAGCATTATTCCCATTAAAAGGGTTACACCCCAAGTTTTTGTGTATTCCAAAGGATAGATAAACCTTACAACAATATCATTGAAAAGACCAAAAGGATTATTGAGAACATCCCAACTGTTCCACCTCAGAAATCTTCCCAGATAGACTCCAAAACTGCTCATAAAAAGAAAGATTACCACTATCCCGTTTATCGTTCTATCCTTGCTATAACTGGAGAGAAGTTTTTCAATATCACCAAGACTTATAAAGCCACAAATCAACCCCGTCCATGCATAGGAAAGTATTACCATCAGATCATACCAGATAGGAATGGTATTTCTTGCCTTTAAATGAAAAAGATCGGTAAGAATATAGGGTGAATTGGGAAAAAACAAAACCCAGACTATAATAATAAGAGCGAGGGATAGTTTACCTTTAATATTAAATGCTAAAACAAGAGAGCTCAGCAACAGAGGAATCCATGCCAGAAACAAATTCCAGTTAAGAAAGAAAAACACTTTTGTGTCACTGATATAATATCTAAAGATAGAGAGACTGAAGCAAAATAAGGTCATGAATATAAGCAGAATATTCACTTTAACTCTTTGGGATTCGATTAAGTTTTTCATAGTGCATTGCTATTATTTGATGGTTTCATAATACCCAACCTTTGAAAGAAAAGTCTTTGCCTTTTCGCTTTTAATCTTATCCTGCAGATTATTTTTAAGCTTTTGATCTTTCTTTTCTTCTGCATATCTTAAAAGGCTTTTCTCGCTAAAGTTGACAGAACCCAAATGGTAATTAACCGCAAAGTCTTTACGTTTCATGTTCTGAGAAGTAATAAAACCACCCCAATTGATATAGCTACACACTAAAATAATTGTATAAAAATACCACACCATCGTATTGAAAAGAAATGCATTGCGTTTTCTCCTTTGAATTTTAATAAATGTAAGACCAAGTCCAATTAAGGATAGAAGCAGAAAGGCAAATACACCAAGTCTTTTATAAGTAAAGGCATAATGAACAATATATTCATAGTTTTTCACAGCTGCGGATACTATCAAAACCGCATTAAGGAAGATCCAGATCTTGGCTAATATTTTCATCAGGCTAGCCTTAGGATCAAAATTAAAGCCTGATTTAAAGTAGAACATGATTACCAAAATCGCCATTACTATGGACAGGATCACGGCATTTACCCTTTCATGGGTTTCCTCAGATAACTGAACCGGTGTTTTGGAACCTTCATAAAACTGCTCGTAATTATAGGTAGCGATGAAGAAGATCAATAAAATATTTAGTGAAAAGAAAGATACCACTCCACTTATTCTTTCCGCATCAAGATCAAGAAATGAGTAGGTTGCCTTTGGAGTCTGAACCTCTTTTTGAAAGTCATTATCCAGAAAATGATTGTTTTTATAGATGAGCTTTTCAACAGCGTGGTTCCAATAATTAAAGGCAATGAAGAATCCTAAAACAGTAAGACAGAATACCTGCCAAAGATTAAGGTCAAGTTCATAATCTGTAAACAAGGCTGCAAAATGCTCACTTCCTGCGGCATAAATCCCAAAGAAGACGGATAAAAGCAGTAAAGGAATCAGTACGAAAGCCATAATTTTTTGCCACAGCCCCGAAACATTTCCTTTGGGAAGCCAATCATCCAGCATAAAGATCCTGCAGATGGAAGTACAGCAGTTCACCATAAAGACAGGAATAAGAAAAAGGATCTTCATTCTTCTGTTTTTCGATTTATAGGCAAGCAAAAGAAGTGAGCTTGCCACTGCCAGAAAGGATGGAAAGTCTCCATACCATGCAAAAGCTATACTTGAGAGGATACTTGTAGCTGTAAGAATATAGAATATTCTGGTTTTATTTTTTTCAATTGTTTTAAAAAAGGTCAAAACCGCATACAGAATTCCGAGGATCCCAAGATTCAGCCCTAGATCCTGATCATAGAACAGAATGACAAATAGGGCTGTTGTAAGAAATATATAGTGATGTGTTTTCATGTTTTAAAGAATTAAGAGATTAACAAAAATTTTCCATAGGGATATTTTAATGGAGCACAACGATATCTTTCTGTTGAATAAAGTCTTTCAGATGATCAAAGTTCTGCCATAGCAAGCCCTCAAAATCCCACTGGTGAAACGCTCTCATGTTCTGCCCTTTTCTGTATGCATTGATATAAATTTTAGCATACTCAGGTAAAATAAATGTTCCCAAAACGACAGCTGCTAAGAGATGCGCATTAAGCTTCCCGTTTCCCAGCAAGAGATATTGCATGGCAATTTCATCTTCGAAGTTAGTACCACAACCGGTAATCAAATGATGAACATCGTGGTTTTCCATCTTCGGAATCATTGAGAATCCATGCTTATGATAAAATTCACCAAGCTTTCTTCCCAATGAGTCTTCCTGAAATTCCAGCAGCTGTCTTTCATTGAACTGCCATTGTCTTTTTTTCTTTTTAAAATATTTTCTGTATAATTTTTGAGTTTTATCATACACAAAAAGCAGAAACTGAACGCGTATTTTTTTCATAGTGTATTTATTTAGATGATATTCAATCCTATTATCGTATAAATAATGGCAATGGGGATATTGATGCAAAGAATACTTATAGCCTTTATACAAGCCTTAAGGCTAGACTTGTACACCCAACCATAGATTAAGAATCCCAATACAAACAATAAGTTTAGTGGTGTTCCAAAAATAAGCAACAGATACCCCCCAATAGCAAACGTATCCTGTCCGGTTATGAGCCCCCCCAAAAGGCAAATACTCCCTGTTGAAAAGCAAACTCCGAACACGGATTTACTGATGTTAATAATTTTCTGATCTTTCATACTATATAATCATTTTATTTTTAAACAAAGAACTTTGAATTACAAAGTAAATTTTCAAAAAAATATAGGACTATCGTCCCAATAATTTTTCCAACGCATCCAAATGATCGGTAAATGCCTGCCTACCGCTTTGGGTGACTCGATAAGATGTTTTGGGCTTCTTCCCTACAAATTCTTTCTTTACTTCAATATATCCAACTTTCTCCAAGGCATTGCTATGACTGGCTAAATTACCATCTGTAATTTCCAGTAATCCTTTCATTTCAGAAAAATCAACCCAGTCATTGACCATAAGAACGGACATAATGCCCAATCTTACACGGCTTTCAAATTCTTTATTGAGTTGACTGATCTTAATCATAATAAGTAATAGGTAGCAGTTATTAGGAATAGATTACTGAGAATAGAACCTAAAGAACTGCAAAGTTAATTTTTATTTATATTTTTTGTGCATGATCAATCCGTAAACGATGTGTAAAACACCAAAACCGACTGCCCAAAATACAAGCCCCCATCCTAGAAAAAACAGGGAAAATAATCCTAGAGTGACTTCACAATATCCCAGATATTTTACATCCGGTAATGTATATCTTTCAGCGCTTATCAAGCCTAATCCATAGAAAACCAATGTTGTGGGAGCAATCCATACTATTAGATGGTGGAAAATAAGTGCTGAACAGAAGATTCCCCCGGCTGCTAACGGAACTGCAAAGGTAACCAAAAGCCGCTTGGTAGTGGAATCCCAAATCTTCAACCCTTTCTTTTTACTTTTATTGGCTGTAAAAATATATCCGCAAAAAACAGCCATTATCAAAACTATAAGCCCTGCCAGTACCAGTTCCTGAACTAAATCAGGAGTAAAAGTAAGTCTGGCTCCGTTTATATAGCTCACTTTCTTACTCTCCATTGCATAATATGCGTATCCGGCACCCAAAAGTGCAACCACTCCGGCTGCAACTCCGGACAATCCGCTCAAAGAAATAAATCTGGAAGACCGCTCCATCATGGAACGGATATGGGATAAATCTTCGTGATAATTTTTCGAATCCATAAAAAGAACTTTGAATTACAAAGTTATGATTTTTTTTTAATCACCAAATATTTTTTTTAAATATTTATACTATTGGTTTATTTGCTTCAGAAAAAGCATCTATAAAGCCAGTATTTAAGGCACACTTCCTTGTTTCATACTCACAAAAAAGCCGCTGAGCAAATCAGCGGCTGAATATTCTATATAATCTTCTTATTATTTTGCTCTCAGTCTTTCTTTAATAGCTCCGATGTTCTTCTTTGCAGAATCTTCCAGAATAAGGCTTGCACTCATATGAATTCTTGCCGGCATCAATTCATTAAAATGATCCGTTCCTTCCCAGGAAACTTTTTTGATTAATGCTAATGCATCACTGCTTCTTGAAGCCAATGTCTGTAAGAATTTCTCCAGTTTTTCATCCATTTCCTGAATATTGTCTGAAACGGAATGGTAAACATTATGCTGTTCTGCCCATTCAGCAGATCTGAAGTCTGCATCAATAGCCATAGCAGAGAATTGTGATTTCCCGATTTTTCTTTCTACATAAGGCCCGATTACAAAAGGTCCTATACCCAGATTAATCTCTGTAAGTGCTAATGCCGAATCTTTTGTTGCAAAGCAGTAATCAGCACCGCATGCAATACCTACTCCACCTCCTGTAGTTTTTCCTTGAACTCTTACTACAACTATCTTTCCGCAATTTCTCATCGCATTAAGAACTTTTGCAAAACCACCAAAAAACTTTGTAGAAGTTTCCAATTCTTCAATGGCCAGAAGCTCATCAAAGCTAGCTCCTGCACAGAACGCTTTTTCGCCCTCGCTTTTTACTAAAATAGCTTTTACCTCATCTTTAGCCCCTTCTTCCAAAATAGTTTGAGCCAGTTTTTCTAAAATTGCTCCTGGGAGAGCGTTACTTTTTGGGGTTCCGAAAGTAATTTCGGCAATATTATTTTTAATTACTGATGCTACGAATTCGTTCATTTTTATATTTATTGGATTCTTACAAAAATACTAAATACAGCGCGTTCGAAGAAACTAAAAGAATAGAAATTCCATGTAAAATCTATCCCATTTATAATTTATATGAATAGTCTCTACGTAGAAATACGGAGTATTTAATTTGGTATTTTCTACTCTAGTCCCGCTTTCCTATTAATTGTTCCTTTGGACTAAGAAATAAACAATTAAAGGTTAAAAACTATTTACTATGGACGAATACATTGGAATCATTAAGCTATTTGCAGGAAATTTTGCACCAAGAGGATGGATGTTCTGCGATGGAAGGCTACTTAGTATTGCTAACTATTCAGCAGTATTTTCTATTTTAGGAACTACCTATGGTGGTGATGGAAGAACAACATTCGCTCTTCCCAACCTTAAAGGAAAAATGGCTTTGGGAGCAGGCGCTGTATCTTCAGGTGAAAACTATCCATTAGGAATTGTAGCAGGAACAACTCAGAACACTATTTTGGCAACGAACCTTCCAAGCATTGGAGCTGGTTTTCAACTTAAAGTGGCTAACAAAAACGCTAACTCTTCAACTCCGGCCGCCGCATCTTCAATTGCTATAACAGGAACACAAGTTGGAAGAGATTTCAATGTTGTCCCAAGTTTTGTAAATAATGCAAATCCTGATACGGTTATTAATGGCCAAAGTATTGCATTTGTCGGACAAAATTTACCTGTAAATAATATGCCTCCTTACCTAGGATTAAATTACATCATCTGTATTGAGGGGATTTATCCTCCGAGGGATTAAGATATACAATAATCTAATATTTAAAACAAAAAAATCATGAAAAGCACTACTATTTTTACAATTTGTAGTCTGCTCATTTCAATTTTTTCATTTGGGCAGACGAGTTCAGAGCAATTTGAAACAGAATCAAACGGAAGTACAAGTTTCACCGATAATGGGGTAATTTTTAATATCATTTCCCATGTAAGTGTTTTTGACATCCAGGGTAACTTCCCAGGAACAGGCTGGAATGGGAATAATATTGACAATCGTTACATTGATAATTCCAACAATACTGATTTCCCACCATCTTTCAGTATAAAAACAACCTCTAATTTATTTAAGGTAAACAGATTCTGGATGTTTCTTTCTACACTGGAACTCGACCTCAATGTGCAAGGTTCTGTTACTATAACCGGAAGGCTGAATGGAGTCACTAAATTTACTCAAACAAAAACGAGTGGGTTCGCAACAGGTATAGCTCCAACAAACGGTTATACATTGATTGACCTAACCAATTTAAATGGTCAGAATTACTCAAACATTATTATTGATGAGCTTCGTATTACTGTAGGCGGAGCGTTCAAATATGTTGGCCTCGATGCTTTCACTTGGGTTAAAGACAGCGGTGTTGTACTGGGTACATCTGAAACCAAAGTTTCTCAAAAAGGTCTTACTATCTACCCTAATCCAACCAGCGGTCCACTTTCTTTATCAACGGAGAAAGGTACAGAAGCTAAAATTTATAGTCAGGATGGTAAACTATTGAAAAGCATTCAAACCCAGAAAGGTATTAATACAATTGATGTTTCAGAATTTCCAAAAGGAGTTTATTACATCAAAACACCTACTGAATCTACTAAAGTTATTAAAAACTAATATCAAGAAATCACACATAAGTGCTTGTTCCCCATAAAGATTCTAATTCATAAATGGCAAAACCCTTAACTGATGTTTAAGGGTTTTGTTTTTAATGCTATAATATATTTGTCTATATACAGTTGCTTTTCTTTCGACTTATATTGCTGAATATATCTGGGATGTTCCAATACAGTCATGCTATCAAATAATTTTGCTTCCGTATTGAGTTTTGAAATAAATTCAGCATTCTTTTTACCCAAAATAAAGACCTCTGAAGTATCAAGATTCAGGCTGATATGTTTCTTTAAGGAATCTATCATAAAATCCTTTACTGCTGCAAACAATTCTTTATCATCATAATAATTGGCATTGAGCCAGCCATTCTTTGTTTTTCTTACAATAGCAAGCGGAAATGGTGAATTGATATACATGTCTTTGTAAAATAGGTCTGCACCCCCATAATCTTCAATCATGTCATACATAAAAACTGAGGAAACTTCATGGGTATGGGCCGACTTCATTTTTATTCCACAGACGCTTTCCAGCCTTTTGGTATCGGTAAACGGAACGCCTGTAACTCCTGCACCATGACGACTGGGATTAATTCCAATGATGAATTTTCTTTTGTTGGAGTCATTATAATATTTGTCATAAAACTTTTGCATAACCTCCAGCGTTTCAGGATTATCCAGATAAGGATTTAACACCTCAAAACCATCGGGAAGGTCTCCCGAATAGCTCAGATTTTCATTAAAAGTAATCACCTGATCTGCAAAAATTTTATTCATAGGTGTATCCTTATTTTAGAAAAACAAAATTATCGGGTTGATCTGAAGAATCGTCGTCTTCCTCTTCATCATATTCTTCCTCTTCGGATAGTTCCAATTCTATATCGATAAAGTGAATATAAAGTCCACATATGTTGTCCTGCTCATCATAAGCAAAGTAAACCGGATATATCCCATCCCCTATTCCACTTGCAAATATGGGAATCTTATATTCTGTATTGGGGACTGTCCAATTGATCCAATCCCCCGGATCTCTTTGATTTGCCGGATTTTTTTTATAGTTTTCTGCAAATAGTTCTGCAAAATAATCATCATAAATATTATCTACATCAAGCTCTGAGATAAATTTTTCTACATAAGGCACTACTTCCGGATCTGCAACACATGCTAAACCGGCATCTACCGTAAATCCAAAAAATTCACCTTCATTGGTGCCGTCAAGTTCTTCTATTCCGATTAATGCTTCTCTGTAGATAGCTGGTTTTTCTTTTGTAAATTCTACTTTTACAGCTGCATATCGATCACCCCAGTCCTCCAGCTTTACCACGGCAATTGTCACCGGAAAATTTCCTTTAGGAACATCCACAAAATAGGGTTTCTCCTTTGTATTTAAATACACGAGCGGATCTCTTACAATTACTTTTCCTGATGGCAGGGAAACATTTCCTATTTCCATGACCTCCATCTTCTGATCCATAATTTCCTCTGAAGTAAAATACGTTTCAATATCTACAGGAGATATAAGAATGTTTTTTACTTCTTCCCATTTTTGCATCCAGTTGTCATTCATTGTTCAATATTTTTTGAATTGATTTCAAGCCTGAAAGTAATGAATAAATATAAAGCAGTCAAATATAGCTGAAGGTTTTAACAAAAGATTATTAAAACAAAGCAGCACATCTGATGAAATGCTGCTTTATGTATTGTTTATATTTAACATTGGGTACGTTAAGAACTAGCACATATAACACATGCAGCTGCTAGGTCTGGCCATCTTCCGGGGATACAACAGACTCCCGGAGGACAAGAATGAGGAGTACAAGACCAGATTGGGCCGCCTCCTTTAAGAGATCTCAATTCATTTCTTGAAAGTTTTTTTAAGTTTTTCATAGTAATCAGTTTTGATATTCTCTCCTACTCTATATGCTTTTCGGATTTCGCCTATTAAAGTTAATGTTTTTTTAATTAAAATCCTTATAAATAATTGATATGCTGAAAGTTCCTATTCCATCCTATAACAAAGCAGCAAATTATTTCTAAAATGCTGCTTTGTTATATTTTATTTTGAATTAAATTAATCCAAACTGTTCAAAATGATGGG
Organism: Chryseobacterium sp. SIMBA_028; assembly: GCF_046535285.1. Lineage (NCBI taxonomy): Bacteria > Pseudomonadati > Bacteroidota > Flavobacteriia > Flavobacteriales > Weeksellaceae > Chryseobacterium > Chryseobacterium sp. SIMBA_028. Next base: position 57,540 of record NZ_JAWRWZ010000015.1, read on the forward strand.
TAAAATGCTTTTTGTGCATCAGTTCCCACATTTCCTTGTTCAGTTTTCCGAATACAAAATTCAGGTGTTCTGCCTGTGGATTTTCTTTGTAATACACCACAAATCTCTTCAGATTATCAATGAATGATTGCTTTGCAGCATCCAGATTCTTGTGTATAGGTTCCGGAAGTGAACCATCCTGTGGTAAAAACGGTGCAATAAAATCTTTTGGCATCTTTCTGTGGTTGTAAAGAGAGTCCTGATATTTTTCGATATTCTCTTCCGGAGTGAAGCATTTCTCTGCTTCCGGTTCTCCCAAACTTACCAATACTCCTTGTTCAAGGTGTTCGATCATTTGCTGTGGAGACATTTTACCCCATAATGCAGGAGTCTTTTCCGTTAATCCGTTTAGGATCTTTTGAACATTCTTCACATTCAGATCAATGAAGGGAGATTGCTTTGCCACCAATGTCAAGATAGTAGCTACACAAACCACCTCATCTCTTTGGTTTACAACCTCAACCAGCCATTTTACAACTCCTGACGGGATATTTCTTCCCTTTACTCCTCTGTTGATTTTCTCTTTTGCCGTCAGATAAACCGTAATGGTATCACCTGCATATACCGGCTTAAAGAAACTACACTCTTCTAATCCGTAATTAGCAATAACAGGTCCTTTTTTACCGGAAACAAATAATCCTGCTGCTGCTGAAAGAATAAAGTATCCGTGAGCAACCGTTTTATCGAAGATCGTTCCCGTTAAGCTTGTCGCATCGGTATGAGCGTAGAAATGATCCCATGAAACATTGGAGAAATTCACGATATCTGCATCAGTAACGGTTCTTCCTGCTGTTTCTAAAGAGTCTCCTACTTCAACTTCTTCAAAGTATTTCTGGAAAGGGTGTTTGTCTGAGAATTTCTTCTCTGCCCCTTGCTGATAGACTTTGGTAATTGCCTTCAGTACATCCGGTGATCCCTGAATAGCTGTTTTTTGCAGGAAGAAATGCAGACCACTTAAACCGCCCATTTCTTCTCCACCTCCTGCTCTACCAGGTCCTCCGTGCATTAATGTCGGAAGGGGCGAACCATGTCCTGTGCTTTCCTTAGCATTGTCTCTGTTCAATACATAGATTCTTCCGTGTTGGGAAGCCATTTTCCATGATGTTTCTGCAATAAAGTTTTCGTCATGAGAAATAATGGATCCTACCAAGCTTCCTTTTCCTCTTTTTGCCAAAGCAGCTGCCTCTTCAGCATCTTTGTAAGGCATTAATGTAGATACCGGCCCAAAAGCTTCTACATCGTGAGAGATATTTTTTTCGAAAGGCTTATCATTCAGAAATAATTTCGGACTCATAAATGCTCCGTTTTCATAGGATGCATCTACAAGTTCATGTTTCCCATCATATACAAGCTCTGTTTCTGATTTTAAAATGTTTACTTTTCTTAAAACCTCTTCATACTGCTGTCTTCCCACCAAAGATCCCATTCTTGTTTCTCTGCTTAATGGGTTTCCTATTTTTGTTTGGTCTAAAGCCTTTGATAAAGCACTCTGAACATCACCAATTAAATGTTCCGGAACAATAATTCTTCTGATCGCCGTACATTTCTGGCCGGCTTTTGTAGTCATTTCGTTACGTACTTCCTTGATAAATAGATCAAATTCGGGGGTTCCCGGTTTTGCCTCTAATCCAAGGATTGAACAGTTCAGGGAATCTGCTTCCATATTGAAACGAACTGCATTTCCTGCAACGGATGGAAGAGATTTTAATTTTCTCCCTGTAGTGGCAGAACCTGTAAACAAAACAGAGTCTCCATCCTGAACATAATCCAGAATATTTCCAGGTTCTCCGCATACCAGTTGTACAGCACCTTCAGGTAATACTCCACTTTCAATCATATCCTGAAATACCACATTGGTAAGGTAAGAACCAAAAGGTGATGGTTTTACAATAGATGGTACTCCTGCTAACAATGATGTGGATAACTTTTCTAACATTCCCCAAACAGGAAAGTTGTAGGCATTAATCTGTACAGAAACCCCCTCACTTGGTGTTAAAATATGAGTTCCCAAATGAGTTCCGTTTGCAGAAATCTTCTGAGTATCGCCATCTACCCAAAACGGGGTATTAGGAAGCATTCTCTTCGCCAACCCTGAATAGGTAAAGAAAGTTCCGAAACCTCCTTCAATATCCACCCATGAATCAACATGTGTAGCCCCTGTTTTATAAGATAATTCGTAGTATTTTTTCTTTCTTTCCAGTAAGTAAAGCGCTACCTTTTTCAACATTTCTCCACGATCATAGAACGTCATTGAAGAAAGGTTTTTGTATCCTACAGTCCTACCATAATCTAGAGCCTGTTCAAAGTTTAGTCCCTCTGTATCAGAAACGGCTACCTGTTCTCCTGTTACGGCATTGTATAAAGGAATACCTTCTCCGGCTCCCTCTACCCATTCTCCGTAGATATAGTTTTTTAGTTTTTCCATAAAATATTTTATACTTTAATTTATCAATGTATCAATTTAACAGTTTACCAATGAGATTCTTACTTCGTTCAGAATAACATTATATAATATAATTGTTAGATTTTTACATTGTTATACTGTTACATTTATTTCGGTTCCTGATATGGAAACATCTTTACCAATCCCTCGTATAAGCTTCTGTGAAGAATGGTTGCGTGATTGTCTGTTTCCATCATTTTATATTCAATTGTCCAGTTTTTCTTATTGGATTTTTTAAGAACATCATACCAGGCTTCGGCATCTTTTACCATTACCGGATGTTCTCCTTTTCCTACAGAAATATAAACGAATTTTTTAGTATCCGAAGATTTTGAAAGTAATTGAGGAGCTTGTTTTAATAAACTTTCATCATCCCACCATAAACTTGGGCTGATGATAAAATAGTTATTAAACATTTCAGGTTTTTTCAGTAGAATCTCAGTTGCCAAAAGCCCACCCAATGATTGACCAAACAAATATTTATCTGTTGTTTTAAACTGAGTTTCTATGTAGGGTTTTAATTCTTTTTCAAGAAAGGTGATGAACTTGTCAGAATGTCCTGTTGTAGGGTAATCTTTTTGTAGATCCTTCAGATCTGTATGGAATGTGAAATCTCTTTTTCTGTCTACATTAGCAATTCCCACCACAATTGTTGCCGGCATGGAATACATTTGATTAAAGAACTGTACCAATCCTGAAACGTGGATAAAATCTTCATTCACACTTCCGTCCAGAAGATAAATAATGGGATAAGATTTAGTTTTATCAAACCCTTGAGGAAGATAAATATTCAATGTTCTTTCTTCATTTAAAACCTTGGATTTTAATGTCCTTACCTCACCAATGGTAAGTGGTTTTGTTGTTTCTGTCTGTGCAGACACTGTAAAGTTAACAGCAAACAGAATACTGCATAATATGAAAAATTTCTTGATCATGTTTAATTTTATAGTTATTATTTAATATCATCCCAGATACTGTAATCCACCACTTTCGTAGGAATTTGCTGAACATATTCTGTAAATGGCTCACAAGGTAAGATTGCTTCTTTTCCCTCTCTTGCCAATTCCTGATATAGTTTTGTTCCCTCGGTTTTCCAATGGATCATTTCATCAGAAACATCGCGGATAACTTTTGCAGGACTTCCTACAATCAGCTTTCTGGGTTCACATCTAAAGTTGGCAGGCACAAAAGCCAATGCACCAACAATACTTTCGTCACCAATATAAGCCTTGTCCATCACTACAGAATTCATCCCGATTAAGCAATTCTTTCCAATGTGACCGGAGTGAATAATCGCTCCGTGGCCAATATGTGCAGATTCTTCGAGGATTGTTTCTATATTAGGAAAAACATGCAGGGTACAATTTTCCTGAACGTTGGCTCCGTCTTTAATGATAATTTTCCCCCAGTCTCCACGGATAACGGCATTCGGACCAATATAGACTTCTTCACCAATTTCCACATTTCCGATAATAACGGCTTGTGGATGAATATAGGCAGAAGATTTTATAATAGGACGGATACCGTGATATGAGTAGATATTCATAAAATTTAAATTTAATGTACCAATTTAACAATGTAACAGTCTAGCAATAGATTCAATATTGTTATATTGGTAAACTGTTACATTGTTACATTATTTAAAAAGTTATACTTTTTCAATGACCATTGCGTATCCCTGTCCGACACCGATACAAAGGGTACACAATGCATATTTCTTATCTTGTTTTTGAAGCTCTATGGCCGCTGAACCAATAATTCTTGCACCGGAAACCCCTAGTGGATGACCGATGGCAATAGCTCCACCATTTGGATTTATTCTTGCGTCATCATCCTGTAAACCTAAGCTTCTTGTTACTGCTAAGGCTTGTGCAGCAAAGGCTTCGTTTAATTCAATGATATCCATATCTTCAAGAGAAAGGTTTAATCTTTTTAAAAGCTTTTGGGTAGCTTCTACAGGCCCAATTCCCATGATTCTAGGTTCTACGCCCGCTACTGAAGATCCTAAAATCTTAGCCTTAGGTTTTAGTCCATATTTTTTTACAGCTTCTTCACTTGCAAGGATCAAGGCGGCTGCTCCATCGTTCATTCCTGAAGCATTTCCGGCAGTTACTGTTCCCTCTTTTCTGAAAGCCGGACGAAGTTTTCCTAATCCCTCCATTGATGAGGTTGGCTTAATAAATTCATCTTTTTCAAAAACGATTGGATCACCTTTTCTTTGTGGGATTTCAACTTTTACAATTTCTTCAGCCAGTCTTCCATTTTCCTGAGCTTTTGTTGCTTTTTGCTGAGACCACAGGGCAAATTTATCCTGATCCTCTCTGTTGATCTGATGCATATCAGCCAGGTTCTCTGCTGTTTCACCCATCCCATCTACGCCATACATTTCTTTCATCTTCGGATTAACAAAACGCCATCCGAAAGTTGTATCATACATCTGACTGTCTCTTCCGAAAGCTGCGCTTGGTTTTGACATCACGTAAGGAGAACGCGTCATGTGTTCTACTCCACCTGCAATATAGATTTCTCCTTCTCCTGCTGCAATGGAACGAAATGCATTAGCCACAGCAGACATTCCAGAAGCACAAAGCCTATTTACCGTTTCGCCTCCAATTTTATAAGGAAGTCCAGCCAATAAAAGTCCCATTCTGGCTACGTTTCTATTATCTTCACCTGCTTGGTTCGCACATCCGAAAATAACATCCTCAATTTCCTCAACAGGAACTTCTGGATTTCTTGTGACCACTTCTTTGATAACAATGGCAGCCAAGTCATCTGCTCTTACTTCTGATAATCCTCCCTGTAGTTTTGAAATAGGAGTTCTTACATAGTCTATGATGTATACGTTGTTCATAATGATTTTAATGTAACAATTTAGCAATCTAACAGTGTAACAATTGTTGATACATTGTCATATTGGTTATTGATTTTTATTTAAACTTGTACTTAATATTTGATATATACCTTTTCAAATCTCTGCATCTTTCATTGAAAATGATAGCTTTTAGAATGCTTACAGAGATAGAGCCAATATTTTGTTTCTTCTACTTCTTTAGCCGCAGTTTTAATTTTATTTACAAATTGTTAGATCAGTAAATTATTACATTGCGACATTGAGCTTAAAGCTCTGTTACTTTCTTTCCAATTTTATAAACTGTCCCGACAAATTTTGCAATCAGATCATTATTTTGATTGGTGATCTTAATGTCATAAACAGCTGTTTTTCTTGTATCATTTACCAAGATGCTTTCTGCTCTGAATACATCACCCTCTTTTCCTGCCTTGGTAAAATTGATGATACAGTTCAAGGCTACGGCTGCGTCGCCAGTATTATTGGAGGAAAATGCCAGGGCAGAGTCTGCAAAAGCAAACGTAACCCCTCCGTGAACTGTTTTAAGCCCATTGATCATGTCCTTTTTGATGGGCATTTCTATCAGGCAATAATTTTCTTTTACTTCAATCATTTTGATATTCATCCATTGGGAAAAATAATCCTGATTGAACATATAATCTGCAACTTGTCTTGGATTCATTTCTATAGGTTTGTTATTTCTTCATATAACTCATCAGATAATCTGTCGTAAACACTCATTGTTTTACCGAGAATAATCTGTTCGTATGAAAGATTTTCTGATTCTGATAAATTTCCCGAAGGATAGGATGCATTTAAATCAATTCCACTTTCGTTGGCTAATCTTTTGATCAGCTCTTTGTATTTCTCATTAAACTTTCCGAGTAACTCAAGTCTTTCCGATTCATCAATAGATGTTGCTTCCTGAGTTAAATACTGCTTTTCAATAGAAAGCCTTACCTCCAATTCATCCCTGAATTCTTCTATATTCATTATTTTTGAATGTAACAATTTAACAATCTAACAGTTGACCAATACAATCCTTTGATAAGCTAACATAACCATGGTATTATTATATTGGTAAACTGATACATTGATCCATTTTATAGCTTACGAAGTAAAGGACTTTGTCTGTACCTTTCTTCCTGATATTCTTCGTAAAGACTCTGGAGTGTTTCGGAAATTTTTGAATATCCTATTTCTTTTCCCCAGCTTAATAATCCTTTTGGATAGTTTACGCCTTTCTGCATGGCCAATTCGATATCATCATCGTTTGCAACGCCTAATCTTTTAGCTTCTACAGCTTCATTAATCAACATTGAAATGATTCTTAAAAAAATCTGCTGATAAAGAGCATCATCTTTTTGGGCTTCCGGTTTTACAGCTCCCTCACTATAATCATAGAAGCCTCTTCCTGTTTTTCTTCCATGAAGTTTTGCCTCAGACATTCTCTGTTGAAGTAGAGATGGTTTGTATTTCGGGTCGTAGAAATAATCTTTGTAAACAGTAGTTGTTACAGCAAAGTTAACGTCAACTCCAATAAGGTCCATTAATTCAAAAGGCCCCATTTTGAAGTTTCCAAGAGTCTTCATTGCTTCATCTACCTGTTCCGGTGTTGCAATGTTTTCTTCAACAATTCTTAATCCCTCACCATAATAAGGGCGGGCAATTCTGTTAACTATAAATCCGGGAATATCCTTAGCAATAACAGGTATTTTCCCCCATTCTTTCATGAGGTTATAGATTTTTTCTGCTAAGTTTTTTTCTGTTAATAAAGAGGGTATTACTTCCACTAATGGCATCAATGGAGCCGGATTGAAGAAGTGAATTCCGATGAAGCGCTCCGGCTTCTTTAATTCTGCACCAAGAGAGGTGATGGAAATGGATGATGTATTGGAACCAATGATACAGTTTTCAGAGACATAGGTTTCAAGTTCTGTAAAAACCTTGGTTTTGATGTCTTTATTCTCAATAATTGCTTCAATAACCAGATCAGAATCTTTTAAATCCTGAAGGGTTTCCCCTTTAGCAATATTGTTTCTGATCTCTGTAGCTTTTTCCTGAGAAATCTTGCCTTTTTCGACAAGCTTTTGAAGTGTTTTCTCTAAGCCTGAAAGTGCTTTATCTATTTGTGGAGCATTAGCGTCAAATAAAACGACTTTGCATCCTGCTGTTGCAGCGACCTGAGCAATTCCAACGCCCATGGTTCCTGCCCCAATAATTCCAATATTCTTCATTTTTGTACAATGTAAAATGTACAATGTAAAAAGCATTTAACTGTACATTTTACTTTCTACATTGTACAGATTTTTTATTTTCCTTTATAATTAGGTTTTCTTTTCTGTAAAAAGGCATTTACTCCCTCCAGGAAGTCTTCTGTTTCTGCAGCTTCCTGCTGCAAGTCTCCCTCAAGTTCCAACTGCTCTTTCAAAGTATTTGTATAAGATTGAGCAAAAGCTTTTTTCGTCAGTTTAAGGGCTGCTGTTGGCATGTTCGCCATTTTCTCAAGGATTTCCATTGATTTTGGCCCAAATTCTTCTTCACTGAAAACCTCAGCAACAAGACCGTAAGATTTAGATTCTTCAGCAGATAATTTTTTACCTGTGAAAGCTAAATAATTCGCCAACTGTCTACCTAAAAGCTTCGGTAAGAAATAAGTTCCTCCTGTATCAGGAATCAAACCGATATTTGAAAACGCCTGTGAAAAATAGGCTTTATTGTTTGCCAATACAAAGTCGCAGATTAATGCTAACATAGCACCCGCACCTACTGCTGGTCCGTTTACCAATGCAATAACCGGTTTTTTACAACGAGTAACTTCGGTAACCAACGGATTGTAGTAATCTACCACAATTTTTCTGATGATATCCTGATCATGGTGTTCTTTACCAGTCACGAAAGCTTCATCCAGATTCTGACCGGAGCAAAACGCTCTTCCTCTTCCGGAAATAGCAACACATCTTACAGTTTCATCATTACTGCATTCTTTTACAAAATCTCTCAAGTCTGCCAGTGCAGGCTTTGTAAGAGCGTTCATTGTTTCAGGCTGATTAAGATATGCTATTTTGAGCTTCCCGTCAAAATGCGATTCAATATCGAGTTGTGTATACATAAAAACATCTATTTAAGTTCAGATAAATATAATAATTTAACAGTATAACAATGTAACAATTTACCAATTAGAGTGCGAATATTTCAATGCTATGCATTATTGGTATGATTAGATTGTCACATTACTAGATTGCTACATTTCTTAATGGCATTTAAAATAATCAAACGGCTCCAGACAGTCTAAGCATTGATAAGAAGCCTTACACAAGGTAGACCCGAATCTGCTGATCTGTTTGGTATGCTCAGAACCACAACGTGGACATTTTTTCGGTTTCCCGATATGATGTTCGTCTGCTCCTTTTTCAGGAGGCGTAATCCCGTAAACCCTAAGTTTTTCTCTTGCTTCATCTGTCAACCAGTCTGTTGTCCAGATAGGAAACATTTTGGTCACCACCTTTGCATCCCATCCATTCTCTTTCATCATTTTGATAATGTCCTCTTCAATGGTGAACATTGCAGGGCAAGCGGAATAAGTAGGCGTAATTATTACTTCACAAGTATGTTCACCTGTGATTTGTGCCTCTCTTACGATCCCTAATTCCACAATATCAATGACCGGAATTTCCGGATCTGGGATTGTTTTTAATAAGTTTAATAAATCGTTCATTATTATCTGAGAATTACCTCATTTTTTCTACCATGTACATCCCGGATACGCTCTCTGCATATACTGAAGTTCACAAAGAATGAATCCAAAATACTCTGTATGGTATCCTGTTCTTGATTTTGGCTGCATAAACGGATTGATCGGATATTCTAATCCAAAATCCTGAAAATCTTTCTCTGTAATGGCAACGAAGTCTTTGTATAACTCATCAACATTGGGAACGATATTTAAAATAGTCAAATCATCTTCTCCGTCTACTTTTGCGAATAATCCTTTTGAATATTCCCAGATATCTTCAATCGCTTTTTCTAAACGAGTTTTGCTTTCTTCTGTTCCCTGAGCAAAAATTTTCATCCAGGAAGCAGCATGGGTATAATGATATCTTACTTCTTTCAAAGATTTTTGAGCAATCGCAGAAAGTTCTTCATTAGCAGAATTGGACAATGCTTCATACATCAGCTTTTGATAGACTGCAAAAACATACACTTTCAAAATAGTCTGTGCATAATCTTCATTGGGAAGTTCTACCCAGTGTGCATTTAGATATTCATGCTCGTATCTTAGGAAAGCCAAATCATCCTCACTTTTGCCGTTATCAATCACTCTGGAGGCGTAAACGTAAAAATTGTTAGCCTGACCAAGCTCATCCAAAGCAATGTTCGTCAATGCAATATCTTCCTCCAGATAAGGACCTTCACCACACCATGCAGACAAACGCTGCCCCATAATGAAACTGTCGTCTGCTAGTTTTAATAAATAATTATATAATGGGTTCATTGTTTAGTAGATTTCTGATTTCAGACACTGGATTTCAGATTGACAAAAAAGTCTATTACCTGAGATCTCACATCTTGAAGTCTTTATTAATTACATATTTTTTACATCGTTTGGAATATCATAGAAAGTCGGGTGACGGTATAGTTTGTCATCAGCCGGATCGAAGAAAGCTTCCTTGTCTATCCCTTCTGAAGTGACAATATATTTACTTGGAACTACCCAAACAGAAGTCCCCTCTTTTCTTCTTGTATAAACGTCTCTTGCATTTTGCAAAGCCATTTCTGCTGTTGGTGCCTGTACTATTCCAACGTGTTTGTGAGATAATCCCGGTTTAGTCTGAATAAACACTTCCCACATATCTAATTGACTCATTATCTATTTTTATTTTTTAATTTAATTTGATATTGAAATTATTTTCAACATATTTTAAAATCTTCATAAAGCTTTCATATTCATCTATCCCTGGAGTAACATTTAAATAACTTTCAGGATTAGAATAATGAAATTCATTCTCTTCATTATTTGATTTATATTTTACTAAAAAGTCTACCCCGCCTGTAATACTATGTTCTCTTGTAAATAATCCATATCTTTTTTCATCATTATCGTATACAGCCTTTGATTGGGATGTCTTATATCTGAAAAAATCTTCTTTAGGGAGATAACCGATATTCATTGACTCCAGAGTAACAAAAGCTTTTTCAAGTATATCTTTAGATTTCAGTTGAGTAACTTTTGCCGGAGTGATTCTAAATTCATCCTTACTTATGTAATAGGGTGAAAACCATTGTATCAACTCAGCATTCCAATTCTCACCTTTCCCCTGATAAATTCTGAAAATCTTTCCTCCGATTGTCATTTTGGAACCTTGATAAATTATTATTTCTTTTTTATTTTCAATATTAATAGGAAGACCGGCAAGTTTATTTACATCCTGTCCTTTTAATACTGAAACCATAAGGAAAAATAAAATTTGAAATAAAACTTTCACTAATTTCTTAATTTACTTTCTGGTTTTGTTTTTCGGCAAACGCTGCAGCGGCTTCCTTTACCCACGAATTTTCTCTTTGCGCTTTTCTCTTCGTTTCGATACGTTTTTTATTGCACGGTCCGTTACCTTTTAAGATTTCCATGAATTCTCCCCAAGGAAGTTCTCCGAAGTCGTAGTGCTGTCTTTCCTCATTCCATTTCAGATCTTTATCAGGAATTGTTAATCCTAAGAATTCTGCCTGAGAAACGGTAACGTCAATGAATCTCTGACGAAGACTGTCATTACTTTCTCTTTTTACTCTGTAGTTCATAGAGATTTTAGAGTTTGGCGAACTGTCATCATTAGGTCCAAACATCATTAAAGCCGGCCACCAAAAACGATTTAACGAAGCCTGTGCCATTTCCTTTTGTTGTTTTGTACCACGGCAAAGCGCCATCAGGATTTCATACCCTTGTCTTTGGTGAAAAGACTCTTCTTTACAGATTTTCACCATCGCTCTTGAATAAGGACCATAAGAATTCCCCATCAGCATTACCTGATTCATGATAGCGGCACCGTCTACCAACCAGCCGATGGCACCAATGTCTGCCCAGCTTAATGTAGGGTAATTAAATATACTTGAATACTTGGCTTTTCCTTCCAGCATATCTTCATAAGTGGCATCTCTATCTGCTCTGATCGTTCCGTTTCCTAACGTTTCTGTTGCAGAGTATAAATACAAGCCATGTCCTGCTTCATCCTGAACCTTAGCTAAAAGAGCCATTTTTCTCCTCAATGAAGGAGCTCTGGATATCCAGTTCGCTTCCGGCAACATCCCGACAATCTCAGAATGTGCATGCTGCGAAATCTGACGAACCAATAATTTCCTGTAATCATCAGGCATTACATCCTTTGGTTCTACTTTATTTTCTTCGTGAACGTATTGAACAAATTTTTCTAAGTCCATAATTTTTTCAATTTAGCAATGTATCAGCTTACCAATGTACCAATGATTGTTACACTGGTAAATTGTTATATTGTTACATTAATTTTTTTAAACATCATAATTAAGCATCACCACATTGGTTGTCGGGTGACATTGACACGTAAGAACGAAGCCTCTGGCAACTTCATCTTCGGTAAGTGCATAGTTTTTCTCCATGAAAACTTCTCCCTCCAAAACCTCTGCCTTACACGTACAACAAACTCCTCCTTTGCAAGCAAAAGGCACAGGAAGATTGTCTTTCAATGCTTTATCTAAGATACTCTCTTTTTTGGAATTAAGGTGGAACGAATATTCATCATCATCAATGATCACCGTTACCATACTTTCAATATTGGCAATGGCTTTGAATTCATCACTCATCTCCTCTGTATTTTCTTCATCCGGAGCCGTGAAGTATTCAAATAAAACCTGAATTGCAGGTACTTTTTTATCCTTTTTCAGATAATCAGCAATCCCCTTTATCATTTCTGCAGGACCGCAGATAAAATAAGTGGATTCTTTTACATCAATATCTGTATATCTTTCAAACAGCTGATCTAATTTTTCAGGAGAGATTCTTCCTTCAAAAACAGGATCTTCATGTTTTTCTCTACTTACCAGGTAAACCACCTTAAGTCTTCCATTGAAGTGTTCTACCAACTTATCAATTTCAGCTTTTCTCAAAATATGATTCATACTTCTGTTGCTGTAAAACAGATAGGCATTACTGCTAGGCTCCTGATAAAGACTTTCTTTAATATTGGATAAAACCGGAGTGATACCGCTTCCTGCTGCCAGACCAACATACGTTTTCACGTTTGTCGGGTGATAAGAAGTATTAAAACCACCCATTGGAGGCATTACTTCAAGCATTTCATCCATATGAAGGTGCTCATTGAAATACCCTGATACTTTTCCACCTTCCAGTAATTTTACCAGAACCTCCAGCGTATTGCTTTTTTCGCTTGGAGCATTGCAGATAGAATAAGAACGTCTTTCTTCATTTCCGTTGATCATCATTCGGAAATTCAGATACTGCCCTTGTTTGAACCTGAACTTGTCTTTCAGTTCCTCCGGAATTTCTACCGCTACACTCACGGCTTCGGAAGTATCCTTCTGAACTTTTACAGTTTTAAGTTTATAAAATGAATTCATTATTTTTTTAGTATTCTATTAATTTTTCCACCTTCGCACTTCGGCAAACTGTCCTGAGTATGAACTTTCACTTTTGTGGTGATCCCTACCCGTTTTTTTATTTCGTTTTCTATATTTTTCCCGAAGCTTCCGACAAAATTAAAATAATCATCGGTATTTGCTTCGATTTTTTGAGTATTTACAAGATCGTCGGCAATTTCTACATCAATATCTAAAGCTACACACATTTGCTCTTTTTCAATCGGAGTCAAATAATAATTAGGAACCACTCCTTTTACATGGGAGAATGCTTCTTCAATCTGGCTTGGATAAACATTTACTCCTCTTACGATCAACATATCATCTGCTCTGCCTACAATCGGTTTCATTTTCACCATTGTTCTTTTGGCATTTTCATCGTAATAAAGACTGGTAATATCATTAGTCCAATAGCGTAAAAGCGGCATGGCTTTTTTCGTTAAAGTGGTAATCACCAGAACACCTTCTTCTCCAAAAGGAACCGGTTGCTTGGTAATTGGATCCAGGATTTCAGGATAAAAGTGATCTTCCCAAATGTAAGAACCTCCTTTTTCTTCAAAATCCTCCATGGAAACCCCAGGGCCGATAATCTCACTTAAACCATAAATATTGGTTGCGTGTACACCTAATCTTTCCTCGATATGGCCTCTGATGATTTCTGTCCAGGGTTCTGATCCCAATACGGCATATTTAAGACTAATTTCATCTGCTGAAATTCCCCTATTAGCAAATTCATCAGCAATGGTTAAGGCATAAGACGGGGAACAGCAAATCACTTCAGGTTTAAAATCTACAATCAGATCAACCTGCCTAGCGGTCATTCCTCCAGAAATAGGAAGAACACTCATTCCCAGCATTTCTGCACCATAATGAAGCCCTAGTCCGCCGGTGAAAATTCCATAACCATAGGCATTATGCAGCTGCATTCCCGGTCTGGCTCCTGCTGCATGTAAAGATCTAGCTACCACTTCACTAAAAAGATCTACATCTTCCTTAGTATATCCTACCACGGTTGGTTTTCCTGTTGTCCCACTTGAGCAGTGAATTCTCTGAAGTTCACTTTTCGGAACGGTAAACAAACCAAACGGATAGTTATCTCTTAAATCCTGTTTGTAAGTAATCGGAAGTTTCGTGATATCTTCAATCGACCTTATCTCATTGGGAGATATTTCCAATTCATCAAGTTTCCTTTTATAAAACTCTGACTTCTCTTCTAGATAACCGATCAAATTAATCAACCGGTCAGATTGAAGCTGTCTCAACTGACCCAGCTCCAGATATTCAACTGAAAAATCCATAAACTAACTAACATTTGTTAGGTGTAAATTTAAAAAGATTTTGGAAGCTGGCAAAATTTTTATGACATTCGTCATATTTTGAATGATTCTAAATAATAAAATACCAGCTGAGCCGCCTTACCTTTGTAAAAGTAGAATGTAAAATGTATTACTAATTTCTTTTTGCCAAAGACTATGATTTTTGATTTCCGAGTAAGCCGAAAAGGATTTTCTCTCTTATCTCATCCGTAATTTTATCGGTAGAATCACTGCTTCTCTTGAACCAGAAATAGGAATTGTTAAGGGTATGAAGAATAAATCTTGTAGTAAATGATGGTGACTTTAGCTCCCAGTTTTCAGCTTTGTAAATTTCAGAAATTAGTTCTTCAACTTCCTGCTGATAATTTTTTCTTAATTCCACAAATTCGGGAAGCCTTTCTTCCAAATGTCTCCACTCCACAGAATAGATATGGGTAACATCCCGGTTTTTTAGAACAACCGATAAATGTTTATCAAGAAATAAATCTAATTTTTCTCTTGGAACGATATCCGTATTTTTTACTTCCTGAAGCTTATCGAAAAACTCCTGTGCAATACCAAAACATACCCACTCCAGAATTTCTTCCTTTGAACGGATATGTGCATATAGTGATGCAGCTTTGATATTAAGCTTCGTAGCCAGGTCTCTTACAGAGCTTCCCATATAGCCCTTCTCTTTGAAAAGTTCTACTGCTACGTCTAATATTTTCCTTTGTTTTTCTTTAAGTTCCATCTGTAAAAATGCAAAAGTAGTTATTCTGTTAATAAAAAGTTGAAATTTAACATAGTGATTAAGCAAATTCGTTCATTTATAAACTTGTATTAGGGTGTTATTTTTCAAATCTGACTATTTGTTCATGAATTTCAACGTAAAATTTCAGGAACCGGAAATTTTGTCAAGTTAATTTTCCGTTAAAAATAGTGAATTCGGAAATTTTGTCCATTTTTTTTGTAAATTTAATAATTGAACAGTTTTTGCGATACACTCATCGAATAAATGATTAAATAATTGATGGCATTAAGAAACTAAGCCTGAAAATTTAGTTTCTTGATGTTTTTTAAAGCTAAAATTTGAACGAACCATTACCAAAAATATATAAAATATGAACTTAAACCAATATACTGTAAAATCACAAGAAGCCATCCAGGCAGCGCAACAAGTTGCCATGGAACTTGGCAATCAAAGTATTGAACCTCAACATCTCCTTGAAGGAATTTTTCAGGTAGATGAGAATATATCGCCTTTCCTATTAAAGAAATCTGAAGCTGATGCTACTTTGGTAAGAGAGCGAAATCGTGAAAATTTAGAAAAGCTTCCTAAAGTACAGGGAGGAAATATTTACCTATCTCAATCTGCAAATAAAGTGTTGCTAGATGCACCAAATATTGCCAAAAAAATGGGTGATGAATTTGTAACGATTGAGCACTTATGGTTATCTCTTATTGAAACCGGTTCGGAAGTTTCTCAAATGTTGAAAGACATGGGAGTCACTAAAAAACTGCTGGAAGGGGGAATTAAAGAATTAAGAAAAGGAAGTAAGGCTACTTCTGCAAGCTCAGAAGAAACTTATCAGTCCTTAAATAAATATGCTAAAAACTTCAATGAGTTGGCAGCTGAAGGAAAACTGGATCCCGTAATTGGACGCGATGAAGAAATCCGAAGAGTTTTACAGATCCTTTCCAGAAGAACCAAAAACAACCCTATCCTTATCGGAGAGCCTGGTGTAGGTAAAACAGCCATTGCTGAAGGAATTGCCCACAGAATCATCAGTGGTGATATTCCTGAGAATCTAATGGATAAAACCTTATATTCATTGGATATGGGGGCATTAATCGCCGGCGCAAAATATAAAGGTGAGTTTGAAGAGCGTCTAAAATCTGTAGTGAATGAGGTCATCAAATCTGACGGACAGATTATTCTTTTCATTGATGAGATCCACACTCTGGTAGGTGCCGGAGGTGGCGATGGAGCAATGGATGCTGCCAATATTTTGAAACCAGCCTTAGCAAGGGGCGAATTGAGAGCTATTGGTGCTACAACCTTAAACGAATACCAAAAGTATTTTGAAAAGGATAAAGCATTGGAAAGACGTTTTCAGAAAGTGATGGTAGAAGAACCGGATACGGAGTCTGCTATTTCAATTCTTCGTGGAATTAAGGATAAATATGAAGCTCACCATAAGGTAAGAATCAAGGATGAAGCAATCATTGCGGCTGTAGAAATGTCTCAAAGATATATTTCGGACAGATTTTTACCGGATAAGGCGATTGACCTTATTGATGAAGCTTCGGCTAAATTAAGAATGGAGATCAATTCAAAACCGGAAGAGCTGGACGTTCTAGACAGAAGATTAATGCAATTGGAAATTGAGCTGGCCGCTATTTCGAGAGAAGGCAACCAAACCAAAATTGATCATTTAAAAGAGGATATTTCGAAAATTTCTGAAGAGAGAAACGAGATCAATGCAAAATGGTTGAAAGAAAAACAAAAAAGTGAAGATCTTACCCAGATCAAAAAAGATATTGAATCTCTGAAATTGGAGGCTGAAAGGGCTTCCAGAACAGGAGATTATGCTAAAGTAGCGGAAATCCAATATGGAAAACTTCGTGAAAAAGAAGATCAACTTGAAAAGCTTGAAATTGAAATGCAAAATCATCAAAACGAGCTTATTAAAGAGGAAGTTACTTCTGATAATATCTCTGAGGTGATTGCAAAATGGACAGGTATTCCTGTTACTAAGTTATTACAATCGGAAAGAGATAAGCTACTGAATCTGGAAGCTGAACTTCACCACAGAGTTGTGGGACAGGATGAAGCCATTGGTGCCGTAGCTGATGCCATCAGAAGAAACAGAGCCGGATTGAGTGATGATAAAAAACCTATCGGATCATTCTTGTTCCTTGGAACAACCGGAGTTGGTAAGACTGAGCTTGCTAAAGCATTGGCTGAGTTCTTATTTGATGATGAGAACAATATGACCAGAATTGATATGAGTGAATATCAGGAACGCCACAGTGTTTCAAGACTAGTGGGCGCCCCTCCGGGATATGTGGGATATGATGAAGGTGGACAATTGACTGAAGCGGTAAGAAGAAGACCTTATTCAGTGGTCCTTTTGGATGAGATTGAAAAAGCCCATCCTGATGTTTTCAATACATTACTTCAGGTTTTGGATGATGGCCGTTTAACGGATAATAAAGGCCGTGTTGTGAATTTCAAAAATTCAATCATTATCATGACTTCGAATTTAGGTTCACATCTTATTCAGGAAAATTTTGAAAATATTACTGATGAGAATCAGGATGCAATTGTGGATAAAACGAAAATTGAGGTCTTCGATCTTTTAAAACAAACCTTACGTCCGGAATTCTTAAACAGAATTGATGAAGTGGTATTGTTCCAACCTTTAAGAAAGAAAGAAATTGGAAAAATCGTTCAGTATCAATTAAGAGGATTTAATGAGATGTTGGCAAAACGTAACATTATCATGACTTTCACTCAGGATGCAGTAGATTATCTGATGGACAAAGGCTATGATCCTGCTTTCGGGGCAAGACCCTTAAAAAGAGTGATCCAACAGGAAGTGTTAAATAAACTGTCAAAAGAAATCCTTGCAGGAAATGTAAACGATGGTGACAGAATTACCCTGGATTACTTTGTAGAAACCGGATTGGTTTTCAGACCAACGGAACAATAAAAAATAAAGTAGTTTTTTTCATATACATTAATTTTTGTAAGTAAGTGCTGTAGATTTCTCTGCAGCACTTATTTTTTCACATAATTATCCAAGTATCGTGAAATATCATTATATTTATTACCCAAACAAATTAATAACTAAAACAAAATCAGTATGAAAAAGTTAAAAAGAAACGAGTTGAAGAACATTGATGGCGGAGTGGCTTCTGCTTTAATAATGTGTGACGAGAACTGGAACTGCCCTACCGGCCTATGCTGTACCGCAGGAATGGTTTGCAGGGATCCAAAAAAATACGGATGCATTTAAAAAATTAAGCCGGAGATTTTCTCCGGTTTTTTTATGCCCCTATCATCGTTTCGTTTTCAAGGATGTAAAAATTTTCATACACAATCCGTAAAAACACGGTAAAAATAACGGTATAATTCCCTATTTAATAATAGTTTTTCTTTCATATTTTTTCCGAAATTTGCAGTAATATGGATATTCCATGATAAAACTAAGTTATGAATACAGAATCTACTAACGAAAATGATCAACCAAGATCAGGAGCGATGTCTAATAGTTTGATTAAAGCTCTTATTGACAATTATCGTCAAAATCACCTGACTGCTATCAATGATACTTTAGGAATAGAAGATGCTCATTCCATTTGGTTTGACCTTCCTAAACTGAAAAGCTTCATTGCGTTGATAGAAAAAGAAGCAAGCAAAATAAATCCTGAATGTACGGAAGAAGATTTAGGGATCAGATTTTATTATGCCGCCTACCCAAAAGTTGAAAATTGGGACATTATGGAGAGTCACCCCGTTCCTCAGGAATACTCTGAAAGGCATACCTTGGTGATGATTCCAACGCTGAAAAAAGAAAGCGAAGAGGGAGAAAAACTGGATTATGATTTCAATTCACTAACTCAACAAAACTTAGCATTAAGCGCACGTGGTATACCGTTGTCTGATGACGATGGAGATCTTGGAGAAAACCAAGGAACACTAACCCCTCCAGGCAACCCTAAAACACAAAAGTACTAATCTCGCTGTAAAATATTTTATACTATTAATAAACAATGACTGAGTTCCAAAAGTTTTTCTTACAATTCATGTATGTTGGGGAAGGAATTGCTGCTTTAACTTCTCTTATTTATTTTAACCGTGTAAAAAAACAATATTGGAAGTATTTGGCATTATATCTTATTGCTATTTTTTTGTGTGAATCTGCTGTAAAATGGGCTGAAAAACCTCTTCATATAGATAGAGTTAAGTTTTACAATTATTTTGTTATGCCATTACAATTTATCTTCTTTTATTGGCTCTACGCCAAAAAATCACTAAAAAAAACAACTCTATTTTATATTTTTGCAGCCATCTATCTCTTGTCATTCATTCCCAATGCTTTATTCTTTTCAAATAACAAAGTAGTATACTCCTTTAATTATACTTTTGGATGCCTGTTTTTAATGGTACTGGTTATTATGGAATACTATAAGCAGGTAAATTCATCTGAAATTTTAAAGTTCAGTACAAACAAAATGTTCTATATCAATCTGGGAATAACACTCTTTTATATTGGGACTCTCCCATTTATGACATTCATGTCGCTTCTTTGGGAATATAGAAATATTTGGGATTTATATTTTGCTTATTTCCAGATTTCAGGAGCTGTAATGTATCTTTTATTTGCAAGTTCATTTATATGGGGAAAACAGAGCTTTTAATTACGATCATTCTTTTCAATACATTTTTTTTAATGTTTGTTGTTGCTGTAGCCATCTACATAAGAAACTACAGACAACGTAAAAAAGAGTATCTGAATGAAATTGAAATGAAAAACGAAATTCATCAAAGAGAACTTCTGGCTACCCAATTGGAGATTCAGCAGGCCACCATGCAGCAAATCGGGCGGGAGCTTCATGACAATATTGGTCAAAAGCTTACCCTTGTAAGCTTGTATGTTCAACAGATGCTTTATGAGAATAAAGTTCCTGAAGCCAGTGAAAGAATTGACCAGGTCTCACAGATTATCAACCAATCCCTGCAGGATCTCCGAAGCCTTTCGAAGACATTGACCGATGATAATATCAATCAAAAGGAAATTGTAACTTTGATTCAGGAAGAGGTTGACAATACCAATTCCTTAAAAAAATGCAAGATCAATTTTGAACACAATTTTAATCAACTGGACCTAGGCTTCGTTCATAAAAATGTACTTCTCAGAATCACTCAGGAATTTATTCAGAACAGTATAAAGCATTCTCAATGCAAGAATATTTTTATCAGCTTAAATACTTCCGAACATATCCTTTGGGAGCTCAATATTCATGATGACGGAATCGGATTTGATACCACCCAAACAAAATCCAATGGAATTGGTCTCACAAATATGAAAAACAGAGCCGAAATTATAGGCGCTGATTTCAACCTTGAGAGCCAGGACCACAAAGGAACAGTCCTCAATATCATCTTAAAAAAACAACCATGAAAAAATCTATTGTAATTGTTGACGATCACATCCTTATTGCCAAGGCTCTTGAAGGGATTATTGATAACTTTAACGAGTTTGAAGTAATCTATGTATGTGAAAATGGAAAAGACCTGATTCAAAAATTTGAAGAGGGAAACCCAATTCCTGATATTATCCTTTTAGATATCAGTATGCCTATTATGGACGGTTTTGAAACAGCAGCCTGGCTTGTCAAGCACCACCCCAATATTAAGGTAATGGCACTCAGCATGCAGGGAGATGATAACAGCGTGATTAAGATGATCAAAAACGGAGCAAAAGGATATCTTCTAAAAAACACCCATCCGAAAGATCTGGAAACAGCTCTTACAAGACTGGATACTGATGGCTTCTTTTACCCGGAATGGGCTTCAAAAATTATATTTTCCAATTTCAATAAAGATCAGGAAGCTGAAATCACAGTTAAAATATCTGATCGTGAAAAAGAATTCTTGAAATACACTGTTACGGAGCTTAGCTATAAAGAAATTGCAGACCGAATGTGCTGCAGTCCCAGAACTGTAGAGAGCTACAGGGATCAGCTTTGTGATAAACTTGATTTAAAGACCCGTGTAGGGCTGGCAGTTTTTGCCATTAAAAACGGCTTTGCTAATTAAAGTTTGTATTAAAAAAATTCTATAAAAATTAAAATTAACTTAAATGTTTACATTTAAAAATACACTTAAATGTGAAATAAATAATTTAATTTTTGAAATTAGTTAAAATTCAATACAATTCATATAAAACTAATTTATAATCAATAAAACCATTCATTAAATAGGAATAATTCAAATAAACTAGAAAATAATTTGCATATCAATTTTAAATAATATAATTTCACATCCTCAAACCAAAAAAAAAGATATGAAAAGATTATTATTTGGAGTCCTTGCATTGGGCTTTATGTCTGCGTGTAACAACGACAGTGTAACTAATCAAAATGAAACTTCGGCAGATAAGGAAATTGCTTCCACCTCTGCTCTAAAAAGAAATTGTCCATCAGAGGATATGAGACAGGAAGCTTTGGAAAAAGATCCTGCATTAAGACAAAAAGTTGCAGAAATAGATGCT
Source organism: Chryseobacterium sp. SIMBA_028 (assembly GCF_046535285.1). NCBI lineage: Bacteria > Pseudomonadati > Bacteroidota > Flavobacteriia > Flavobacteriales > Weeksellaceae > Chryseobacterium > Chryseobacterium sp. SIMBA_028. Next base: position 79,077 of record NZ_JAWRWZ010000015.1, read on the forward strand.
AATGCTGAAAGATTTGCCAATAACCTAGCAATGGGAAAAGTACTTGCAGATGGAACTGTTGAAATCCCTGTCGTTGTAAACGTAATCTACAAAACAACAGCACAGAATGTTTCAGATGCCAGAATTGCAGAACAAATTGCCGTACTGAATGCTGATTACAGCGGAACAAACAGTGATGCTTCAAGCATCCCTACTGAGTTTCAGGCTGTAAAATCTGGTGATGTAAAAGTGAAATTCAGATTGGTAAATACGATAAGAAAATCTACAACCAAAACATCATGGAGCAAAACGGACAGAGCAAACAACACCATGAAAAAAGCCTCTACAGGAGGAATTGACGCCACCAATCCTACAAATTATTTTAATATTTGGGTAGTGGGCAGCATGCCGGATACTCAAGGACAAATCTTGGGTTATGCAACTTTCCCTGAAGATGCTGGTACATGGAAAGACGGTGTCGTTATTGCAGCTCCATTCTTTGGCAAAACCGGAACATCTGCTCCTTTCAACTTAGGAAGAACTGCCACCCATGAAGTAGGACATTATTTAGGTCTTAGACATATTTGGGGTGATACCACATGTGGTGATGACTTAATTGCAGATACTCCTACGCAAACAACTGCTAATACAGGTAAACCAACCTATCCGCTTTACAATACTTGCTATGGGGTAAAAAGATCTGTTATGTTTATGAACTATATGGATTATTCTGATGATAATTCATTGTATATGTTTACTGCAGGGCAAAAAACAAAAATGCAATCTGTAACCGCATCTTCTGGTGCAAGATCAGGATTAAGAGTTTATTAATAAATCACACCATTTAAATAATATTTAAAATCTATCCCACGTTTGGGATAGATTTTTTTATATTTTTACGCAATTAAATTTAAGACCACAAAGATGAAAAAAATAGCCCTAGCATCGGGTATACTACTACACTTATACAGTTACAAAGCACAGGATACTGTTCAATCTAGAAATCTTAAGGAAGACATTGCTTTACTTAATTCAAATACTTCGCTACAGGAAAAAACACCATTTTTGAAGAAAGAATGGGTGAAAAAATCAGTAGCTCCTACCCTACTTTTTGCAGCAGCAGCAGCAACTTGGGGAGAAAAAGAAAATATTCGTGAAGTTCGTAACCGTTACCTGCCTGCTTTTAAGGTAAAATATGACGATTATCTTCAGTATGCTCCGGCATTGGCTGTTTATGGATTGAAATTAGGAGGGGTAAAAGGAAGAAATAATCTGGGAAGAGCTACTTTGTCCTATGGAGCTAGTTTAGTCATCATGGGAATCCTTGTGAACTCCATTAAATATACCGCAAAAGTTGAACGCCCAGATGGTTCCAAAAATAATTCATTTCCATCCGGACATGCAGCTATGGCCTTTACCAACGCTAGCTTTCTGCACAAGGAGTATGGTATGGTAAACCCAGCTTATAGTATTGCGGGATATGGTTCAGCTACGCTTACAGGACTGGGCAGAAACCTCAACAACAGACACTGGCTGCCTGACATTCTGGCTGGAGCCGGAATCGGTATTATTTCTACAGAACTAGGATATTTCTTTATAGATAAAATATATAAAAACAAAGGGGATAATTTAAGTATGCTATCCAGAATACAAGGGAACGATTACCCGTCTTTCCTGGCAATAAAGCTTGGTACAACCTTTGGTACTACAAACTTTTTAAAAGAATCAGAGCTTGATGACAAGAAGCAAATCGGTTTTGAAGGAGGTCTGGAAGGGGCTTATTTCTTTTCAAAAAAATGGGGTATAGGTGGAGATTTTAGCTTCAGCAGTTTCCCTATAAAACCAATGAAAGTAAATCTGGATGATGGAGACAGCTTTGGGGAACACGAAATCATAACACAATCTCTGGGCTTTCTGGGAGCAGGAATAGGGCCTTATTTTTCTCACGAGTTTTCAGATAAATGGCAACTGACTTTAAAGGCAACTGCAGGATACTCTGCTACTGCCAGTGGTAAAGTATTTATTAAAAGTGACAGCATTGATGGCCCCAACCACCAACTCGAAATTGCACGATACAAACCCAAGCCTGCTTTCCGTTGGAATACCGGAGCTTCTATCACGTACAAATTTAACCCAGGGCTAGGACTCACTTTCTATACCGATTACAACGAGATTAAGTCTACCATCCGTTATCGCTTTAGTGATGCCATACAGGAGAACGAAGAGCTAAACGAGGAACTGAATCATATGATAGCCAAGGAAAAAATAAATTACTTTACTCTTGGTTTAAGATTAACCGCTTATTTTTAAAAATAAAAAGCCTTCAGATCTCTGAAGGCTTTTACTTTTATAAGTTTTTACGGTTATCTTCTGGTGTATAATCCATGAAAAGATCTCCATCTAAGGACACAGATTTTACTTTTTTCTTTATGGGAATCACAAGATCTGTCAGTTTTTGATCTTTTTCCCAAACCGATGGTGAAAAATGAAGTTTTTCAGTACTACCATCGTCATAAGTTAGTATAGCATCAAACGGAATAGCAAATCCTCCGACATTCACGACATTTACGGTAAGCAAATCATTCATCTGTGATGCTCCGGCCACTTTTACATCAATATAATTATTGGTATAAAACCAATTGTGGAAAAACCAGTTGAGATTTTTTCCGGAACCTGTATTCATAGAATTAAAATAATCCCAAGGGACCGGATGTTTTCCGTTCCAGTTATCCATATAATGATGCAATGCTTTTTTGAACAATTCATCCCCAAGATAATCTTTCAACGCCAGATAAGATAAGGATGACTTCACGTAGGAATTATTTCCATAGCCTGAACCACTCACTTGCGTACTCATTGTAATGATGGGTTGATCCTGCTCTGCAGACGGATCGTTAATCCATTTTTTCACTCTGAAATTTTTATAAAATTCCTTTGCGGCAGCTTCACCATTTTCATCAATACCAATTAAATACTCCAAGGTAGTAGCCCATCCCTCATCCATGAATGCATACCTCGTTTCGTTAACACCCATATAGAAAGGAAAATAAGTATGGGCAATTTCATGATCTGCCGTAAGTCTTGCATCCTGTAAGTTATCCGGAATACTTGTATCATTAATCATCATTGGATACTCCATGTCTGCATATCCCTGAATAGCCGTCATTACATTATAAGGATATTCTACGCCTGGCCATTTTTTGGAAAACCAATCCAGATTATAGCGCATCCAATCTACATACTGTTCAAAATCCTTTGCTCCGGCTTTATATCCTGATTGCACACTGGCCCTCTTTGTTTTCAACTGAACACTGGCAGCATCCCATACATAATGATTACTCAGGGCAAAGCAAAAATCTGTAATATGATTGGCTTTAAACTTCCATACATTCCATTTATTCTGCTGGGTAACTTTCCCCGACTTCATTTCCTGTTCTGTAGCAATATGCATTACCTTGTCACTTTTTAATGAGGCTTTATATCTTTTCAAATACTCCGGTTGAAGTACCGCTTCAGGATTTAAAAAATCCCCGGTTGCCCACACCACATAGTTTTTTGGTGCTGTAATGGCAAAGCTATAATCATTAAAATCATTATAAAACTCCTGTCTGTCAGAATGCGGCAGTATATCCCATCCGTTGTAATCATCGTATACAGAAATTCTTGGAAAAGAATAGGCTACATAGAATGTTTCAGGATCAATTTGTCCTTCTCTTCCACTTTGCACAGAAAGCGGATACTCCCACTCGATCTTAACCTCAGCTTTTGATTTCGATTTTAAACCTGACTTTAGTTTTACTTTTTCAACAGTTCCCCAATCATCGCTGTCGATATCATATTTTTCACCATTGACAACAAATGATTTAATCTTAAGTCCTGAGGACAAAAAATCACTGGAAACCGATCCAGATCTTGGCGATTGCGGCTTGTGTAAATTATTAACGAATCGTATCGCCAACTCATTGAGGTTATCCGGACTGTTGTTCGTATAAACAATTGTTTCTTTACCGGAAACTACCTTTGTACCGGCATCCACTTTTACTTCAACATTGTAAATTCCTTTATTTTGCCAATAGTTCTTACCCGGTGCCCCGGAAATATCACGGGTCCCTTTTTCATAGGCTTTTTTAATATTTCTCGGCATATACAGTTCCTGAGCAGACAACTGTAGCAACGAAACGACCACCAGCACTCCGGAAAAAATTCTCTTCATAATGACCTTTTTTAAAGATAGGTATCAAAAATAACGAAAATGTGACAGTGGGTGGTAATTTCTTTTGTAATAATGTTTTATGATAATTGGTTTTTCATTTAAATTAGTCTAAAGCCTATCCTGTTCCGATGTCTTTTTTATAGTCTTGGCATTTTTCACAGACTGGTTCCCAAAGTTGAATTTTAATGAAAGAGTAAAACCCTGTGTATCTGTATAGTCCTGAAAGTAATTATCCTGATTGGCGTATTTGGTAACAATCTTTTGGCCTGTTGTTCTAAAAATATCACTAACAATTAAGCTTGCTTCAAATCTTTTATTAAAGAACTTTCTGTTCATTACAAAATAAGCAGACCATGCACTGGAAATTTTGAAAGTTCCCTGTATTGATGGAGAATAATAACGATGTCCCATTTCCATTTTCCAGTCATTATTTTTATCCAAGGTGAAGCTTGTAGAAATATTAGATTCCCAGTTCCAAACCTTATTCTTGTACAGCATTCCATCAACGCCCTTGAAATAGTTTTCATTGTGCTCCAGATTTTCAGACAGAATGATATTCCACCAAGGCTTCACCTGAAAGTTTTTATATAAGCTTAATCCGAAAGCCTTTCCCTTTTCAATATTGGTAAAATGATAGATCACACTATTGGTCTCCGGTTCCTGATACGAGATCTCCATGGATGGAAACTGTTCCTTGCGATAGTATAAATCCAGATTCCAGTTTTTCCATGAATAGGTTAGATTAAGATTATGAGTAATGGTTGCTTTTAATTTTGGATCTCCCTGATAGTATGAAAAGAGATTATAATAAGATTTTGCCGGATTCAGCCATGAATAGGATGGTCTGCTGATACGTTTTCCATAAGAGAATCCGAACTCCTGCTTATTTTCTGTAGTATATTGTGCATAAAAAGTAGGAAAAAAGTTCCAGTAATTATTTTTGTTTTGATCATATGGCTCTGAAACTATCCCTTCAAGATCTGTCATTTCTGCACGAAGCCCACCTTTAAAATTCCATTTTCCGATATTATAAGAAAGCGAGGAATACAGAGCAAAATTATGTTCCTTGTAATCAAAAACACTACTTTTCTCTGGCCTGTATTCTAATACCCCATTTTGATTATCAGAAAAATCTAGTTTGCTGTTTGTTTTCACGAAACTGTACTTTGTTCCGGATTCAAATTCCAACTTCTCTCCCTTCCATTGATAATCTACCTGAGTAGAATACAATTGTACATCTGCTTTATTTTGGGTCATGAAATTATCTTCTCTTGGTGGCTCTCCGGCAAAGTTTAGGTATGTAATTACATTTTGATATTTACTGGCATTATTTCCTGTAAAATAATTGATCCATGACAGACTGCTCTTTTTATTCAATTTTCTGTCTATCTGAAAACTGACTGAATTATTAATGGAGCGAGAGTGATGGTCGTTTAGTGTTCTATAATCAGACTCAACAACATCCTGATTATTGTAAATTAATGTAGGCACATCATACGTTCCATATGACTTTGGAGAAAAATACCCTGAATAGTTGAGGCTTAGATTGGTCAAACTGTCCAATTCATATTCTACATTAAAATTCAGGGTATTCTGGTTAGTGTTTTTATCCTTCCTATTCATTGTACTCATCCATCTGGTATGGCTTTCAGGATAATTAACATAGTCGAATCCCTCTCGGTAGTAGGTTCCCATTCCTTTATAATAGCTTCCGATAATGGAAAATTTCTCCTTTTTATAATATTGAGACAGCCCAAAAACAGCCTTTGCATACTGGGTCTGAACATATTTTGAAGACAAAATACCACGATAGCCTTCAATCTTGTTCTTCTTCATAATAATATTCAGGACCGAACTTCCAGAAGCTTCATATTTTGCAGGTGGATTGGTAATTACTTCCACAGACTTCACCTCATCTCCCTGAGTATTTTCCAAAAGATTTTTGAGTTCATCCCCCGTCAGCATGACCTTTTTATCATTAATGGTTACCAAAATTCCTGTACTGCCTTTCACTGCGAGTACATTATTATTGGCTGTAACACCGGGTGTATTTTTCAAAATTTCCCATGCATTCAATGATGAAATATTACTGTTTTCTACATTAAACTCCAGACGATCTACTTTTCTTTTTACCAATGGCTTTCGCTTCGTCATTACTACTTCCTCAATCTCTTGAGATTCCTTTTTAAGAATGATCTGTAAATCTTCAGGCTTTTCCAGATTCAGCGTCTTTTCAAATAAAGAATAACCCTTATTTTTTACAACTAGTTTTATATTCTGTTCAGAAATATTCTCCAATGTAAATCCACCTTTAGCATCCGTTTTCAGTTCCTGGATTAATTTATCCTGCGAATCGTACAGTTCTATTTGTGCTGCTGAAATTTTTTCATTCTCGGTGTTCACAACTGTTCCCGCAAGTTTTTGTTTCTGGGCCAATACCAACATCGGAAAACACAGGAAAAAAATAATTTTATTCATGATTATATTTTTAAAGAATGAGGCAAAACAATAGTTGTTCTTGTTTTACGGAGCAAAATTCTATATTGAACAGGAGAATTTCGGTTAACGAAAGGTTAATGATGGGTTAATGTCTTTTTCTCGTTTAGAAAGAAAAATCTGAACTCGAAAAATCAGGTTAATGAAAGGTTAATAGCAAAATACAACGCCAATAAAATGGTTAAATCTTTATCTTTGTTATCAATGATTTCCAAAAGTAAAAACCTTCTCTTTCTTTTTGCAGCTTTATTCCTACTTCTACTGGGAATACAGGTTTACTTTATGTATAAAACCTACCAGGTAAAGGAAAGAGATATCTACAGATCCGTAGATGAGGGACTTAGCAACTATGCCGATAAGCTGGAAAACATTCATGATGCCAAGGAAATGAAAAGTGATTCTCTCCAGAAAATCATTATTCAATATTATAATAAAGAGATCAGCCAAAAGGAATTTATCTACCATTTTATAGAAGACAGAAAAGCTTCCAGAGAAAGGCTTAGCAATTATATCGACAGCCGTCTTAAAAAAGATGGATATAAAATCTCTGCAAGAATTCAATACACCTCTATCATTCATCTTCCAGACAGTGCCAAGCTTATTGACCATCCCATCATTATCTACGAAACCAAAAACAAAGTCAAAAAGCCCAAAATTACCAGTTCCGGAACCTGGAGAACTTCTTCCACTAAAGAAGTAAAAGGAAAAGAAACTACCAACGAGAGAGAGACTTTCTTTGTCAAGAGCCAAACTGATTTTGAGGTTGACAATATAAAAAGTCTTGTTTTCAAGGAACTTGCATTATTGATTATTTGCTGCCTGATTCTATTGGCAAGTGTTCTGCTTTTATACATCTTCACTCTCAAAAACCTGATCAGGCAACAAAAACAGGTAGAAGTTCTCCACACCATTGTGGATAACATTTCTCATGAGTTTAAAACTCCGATTGCTACATTAAAAATAGCGTCTAAGACCTTAAAAAAGGGCTGGAATTCAGAAACACTACCACTTATCGACAGACAGATCACCCGCCTTGAAAGTTTAATGTTACAACTCCATAAAGATGAAATACCCGATGAGGTGGTTGCCGTACAGCCTGAAGACTGGGATTTTTTTATTCAGGATCTGGCTTTTACCTATCCTCAAATAGATTTTAAATTTGAAAATAAAGTCACCGAAAAACTGCCCTTTGACAAAAACCTAATAGAAACTGTCATTAAAAACCTTTGTGAAAACAGTATCAAATACGGAGCATCCTTTGTTAAAATAAATACCAATACTTCTACCCAAAATCTGAATATTGAAGTTTCGGATAATGGACAAGGCATGGAAAGCAAGGAGCTAACGAACATTTTTGAAAAATTCTACAGAATACAATCCAATAACATTCATAACAGTAAGGGGCTGGGACTGGGACTTTATTTTGTAAAAAAAATAATCACAACCTATAATGGTAAAATAGAGGTTTCCAGTAAACCTGGAGCCGGCAGTACCTTTAAAATAAGCATTCCCTATGAAAACTAAGATCCTATTAGCAGAAGACGATTCGGATTTCGGAATGATCCTTAAACAATATCTTGAACTGGAAGATTTTGAGGTCAACTGGTTTCAGAATCCTGAAGATATCGTTGAGCTTCTTTCCTCCGATTTCCCTTTTCAGATTGGTATTTTAGATGTGATGATGCCTAATATTGACGGCTTTTCTCTTGCCAAAATGATTCTCAAGGAAAAAAACAATTTTCCGGTTTTATTTTTAACAGCAAAGAATCAGAAAATCGATAGGTTAACCGGGTTAAAGATAGGAGCGGATGATTATATTGCCAAACCCTGTGATCCTGAGGAATTGGTTCTAAGGATTAAAAATATTCTGAAAAGGATCTCTCCTCCAATGACTGAAGTTCAGATTAAAATCGGACAATATTTGCTGGATACTCAGAAACTTTCTCTTTCCCATCCTGACGGGAATATACGCCTTACGGTTCGGGAACAGGAACTTCTTTTATATTTACTGAAGCACAATCATACCATGATAACAAGGGATAATATCCTTGATCATCTTTGGGAAACCAATGACTATTTTACAGGAAGAAGTCTGGATGTATTTATCAGCAGATTGAGAAAATATTTCAGCAATGATGAAGAAGTAAAAATCCAATCCCTTAGAGGAATTGGATTTGAAGTTGATTTTCCAACAAATTAATCTTAAAAAGAAAGATTCACAATCACCGGAAAATGATCTGACGGATAAAGGAGATTCTCTCTTCTGTCATTGATGTGTCGGTGAGATCTTATCTTAAAGTCTTTTGTAAAAATATAGTCAATCCTTTCTTTTGGAACCTCACTTACATTAAAAGCGGTGAAAGTTCCTACAGGTCCATAATGCTTGGTTTCCGAATGGTAAAAGGTATCTTTCATATTTTGGGAAAGGATTCTTACGGGTTCTGTATCCTCTGTCAGATTAAAGTCTCCACTTAGTGTTACAGGCAGATTTCCTGGATTAAGTTCTTTGATTTTTTTCAAAATAAGTTCAGAGGATTTCACTCTTGCTACATTTCCAATATGGTCAAAATGAATATTCATGGCAAGGAATTCTTTCTTCGACTTTTTATCCTTGAAAATAGCATAGGTGCAGATTCTATTCAATGCAGCATCCCAGCCTTTTGACGGTTTCTCAGGTGTTTCTGATAACCAAAATGTCCCCGATTTTACAACATCCAATCTGGTAATATTATAAAAAATAGCAGAGAACTCTCCTTTTTGCTGGCCATCATCTCTTCCCACCCCAATATAATCATAGTTTTTCAATCCGCTTTTGATGTCTTTCATTTGTTCAGGAAGTGCTTCCTGAACTCCGAAATAATCAGGGTGATAATAAGTGAGTAAATCGGAAACATCCTGCTTTCTTTCCGGCCATGCATTTTCCTTATCAGATGCAACGTTAAGCCTGATATTAAAACTCATCACTGTAAGGTCCTGTGAAAATCCCAATGCAAAAAACATGAGAAATACGATTGAAAATCTTAAATCCATAGTCTATTTTATCAAATTGAGACAAAAATAAGACTTCTCTGTGACAGAGAAGTCTTATTTACATCATTATATTGTTAAATTATTGCAGGTGCTAAAAAAGCCTTACTTTAATCTAGTTTGATTTCTTTGATTTAATCATTGCTTCCAACGCATCCCACATTTCACTTGGAATTGCTTCAAGCATATTAAACTCTCCTGCTCCCTGAAGCCATTCTCCACCATCAATAGTGACCACTTCCCCATTCATATACGCTGAATAATCAGAAACAAGGTAAGCGGCAAGATTAGCCAGCTCCTGATGTTCTCCTACTCTTCTCAAAGGAACTTTTTTCTTCATATCAAATTTTTCCTGAAGATCCCCCGGAAGAAGTCTGTCCCAAGCCCCTTTTGTAGGGAATGGGCCCGGAGCAATTGCGTTGAAACGAATACCATACTTCGCCCATTCTACAGCCAAAGATCTTGTCATTGCCAAAACCCCTGCTTTTGCACACGCTGATGGTACTACATAAGCAGAACCCGTCCATGCATATGTGGTTACAATATTCAGTACTGTTCCTGGTGTTTTAGAATCTATCCAATGTTTTCCTATAGAAAGGGTACAGTTTTTCGTTCCTTTTAAAACAATATCCAAAATAGAATCAAAGGCAGAATGCGTTAACTTTTCTGTTGGAGAAATAAAGTTTCCGGCAGCATTGTTTAATAGGATATCAATTTTACCAAACTCCTTTAAGGTAGCTTCTTTCATGGCTTCCACCTCATCCCAGTTTCTTACATCACACGCAACGCAAAGAACTTTTCCACCTGTTTCATCTTCCAGTTCTTTTGCTGTAGCTTGTAGTTTTTCAAGATTTCTGGAAGTAATTACCACATTAGCACCCAGTTCAAGAAAGTATTTGGTCATGGCTTTTCCAAGACCACTTCCGCCTCCAGTTACAATCGCTACTTTATCTTTCAGTGCACCTTCGCGCAACATTGGCTGTGTATACATGCTCATAATTTAATTATTTTAATAAATATATAATATAAATTCTATAGGCTGTAAAAGATTCCCATAGAAAATCAATGATACTTTGTATGTAAATTTAATATAATTATTCTTCCTGTCATCTTTTAAAATTATGCAGGAGATAGTAATAAGAAAAAAGCCGTTTCACAAATGATGAAACGGCTTTTAATTAATATTGAAATAGGAGTTATGAAGTAACTGTCCCTTTAAAAGAAAGTGTTTTAGGAGTTTTGCTTTCGCTGGTTGTAACGTTCACGGTTTTCATAAACGGGCCTGCTGCTGCAGCATTGTAACTTGCTTCTACAAATCCTTTTTTTCCAGGCTGAATAGGCGTTTTAGTATAGTCTGCTGTTGTACATCCACATGAAGGAGCTACATTTTGTATAATAATTGGTTTTGAACTTGTATTGGTAAATTCAAATCTGATGATTTTTGGTTTTCCTTGAGGAATATTTCCTACATCTATAGATTCTGATTTCCATTTGATAGCATCAGCAATCCTATTTACGATTGAAGAAGCTTCTCCTGAAAATACATTGGCGTAAAATGGAGAGAAAGCTAAAACGGCTAAAACGGCTGTAATTTTTAATTTTTTCATGAGTATAAATTTTAATAGTTAGAAATAATAAAGAAAACTATTCTTCTCTTTATGATATAACAAATGTAAAGCACGTAAGCCATACAACTTGTTAACTGCTATCAAACATTTGTTAACAAGTTGTTAATGATAAAAGATTAATAAATATTTTTGGATAATATTGTTCCTGAAAATGAAAATCAAAAAACTCAATATCATCATTACGCTGGGGTTTATAGCTATTATCGGAATTTTAATAGCTCAGCTGATGTGGACCCGCCAGGCCTATAATCTTGAAGACAAGAAATTTGATCAAAAAGTGAATATTGCGTTAATGGAGGTAGCAGAAAAGTTATCAGGAGGAAAAAACTCTTTTACCGAAAATCCTGTACAGAATATTGCCAATGATTATTATGTAGTTAATATTAATAATGAATTCCATCCTGTAGTTCTTGAGTATTATCTGAAAACAGAATTTACCCGTTTTCAAATCAATACCGATTATGTATATGCGCTATATAACTGCCACAGTGATAAAATGATTTATGGAAAATATATGACTACCCATCAGGAAAGTCCGAGTAATAAGGTGATTAATTTCCCAAAACATAAAAACCTGATCTATTATTTTTCCATCCGTTTTCCTGATAAAACCACGTATCTGATCAGTTCATTAAGATTCTGGTATCTACTTACATTTGCCCTTATTATCATTCTTCTGGTGTATGTGTACTCCATATATACAATCATTCAGCAGAAAAAATTCTCGGAGCTGCAACGTGATTTCATTAATAATATGACGCATGAGTTTAAAACTCCTTTATCATCAATCCTTTTAGCGTCAGAAGCACTTAACAAACAAGAAGCAGTAAAGGAAAACACTAAGCTGCAAACCTATACTTCCATCATTATTGATCAAAGTTACAAACTTAACAGCCACATTGAAAAGATATTGAATCTTGCTAAGAATGATGCTTCAGGAATGTCATTAAAGCCTCAAAAGATCATCCTGTTTCCTTTTATTCAGGAGATTGCCGATGCTATGCTGCAAAAGGATAAAGACCTCAGCATTCAAATAGAGATTGATAACAGCACTTCGATAATGGCTGATGAATTTCACTTTACCAATATCATTTATAATATTTTAGATAATTCTATTAAATATTGTGAAACCAAGCCCGCTATTGTCATTTCTTCCTATAAAGATTCAAAAGGTTTATATTTAAAGTTTAAAGATAATGGGATAGGTATTCCGGCTAAAAATATTCCTGATATTTTTGAAAAGTTTTACAGGGTAAATACGAAAAGAAGTGAAGAGGTTAATGGTTTTGGATTAGGATTATTTTATGTGAAGAAAGTTGTTCAGCAGCATAACTGGAAAATTTCAGTTGATAATAATGCAGATACCGGAATTACCACCACCCTCTTTTTCCCATTTTAAATTGAATAAGTAAGTATGGAGAAATCTAAAATTTTATATGCGGAAGATGACGAAACCATCGCTTTCTTGATACAGGACAGCCTGGAAAGCTATTATGACATCAACTGTTATTCAGATGGAAAATCTGCACTTGAAGCTTTTAACAGCCAAGGTTTTGACATCTGCCTTTTGGATATTATGATGCCTGAACTGAACGGGTTTGAAGTGGCAGAGCAAATCCGCAGTAAAAACTCTGATGTTCCTATTATTTTTATTTCAGCAAAAGCTTTAAAGGAAGACCGTATCAAGGGCCTTAAAATAGGAGCTGATGATTATCTGGTAAAACCTTTCAGTATAGAAGAACTGATCCTGAAAATTGAAGTTTTTCTGAAGCGTTCAAAGAAAACCAACTCCCATTCCTCAAGCTATAAGGTCGGGAAATATGACTTTGATCCTAAAAACTATACTTTGCAGGACACCTCCATTACGATTAACCTTACCCAAAGAGAATCTGAACTGCTTTTATATTTTATCTGCAATAAAAATACGGTTCTAAAAAGACAGGATATTCTGAAAGCCATTTGGGGTGATGATGACTATTTTATGGGGCGAAGTCTGGATGTATTTATTTCCAGATTACGAAAGGTCCTGGCTGATGAACATACTATTCTTATAGAGAACCTACATGGAATAGGTTTCCGTTTTTCAGAAAAGAATAAATACTGAATAAATTTCGTCTAAAATAAAACAGCAAATGATGATTTTAATTAATTTTAATCTTTGAAAACCTACTATTAATGAAAAATCACAGAATAACTGTTTTTCTGTTTCTAATATTTTGTAGCTTACATTATAAAGCTCAAAAATTTGAAAAATTAATACAATATGTCAATCCTCTTATCGGGACTGAAAAAATGGGACATACCTATCCCGGGGCCACAGTACCCTTTGGAGCTGTTCAGCTAAGCCCTGAAACAGATAGCATTTCCTATGAACTTAACGGCAAATATAATGGTGAAGTTTATAAATACTGTGCAGGATATCGTTACGAAGATAAAACCATTGTAGGCTTCAGTTCTACTCACTTTAGCGGGACGGGACATTCAGATCTCGGAGATTTCCTCATTATGCCTACGGTTGGAAAACTTCAACTTAATCCCGGAACGTCTTCTCATCCTGAAAATGGCTACAGAAGTAAGTTTTCACATCAAAACGAAACAGCAGAAGCCGGATACTACAAAGTAAAACTTGATGATTATAATATTCTGGCAGAATTAACGGCAACAACAAGGGTTGGTGTTCATCGTTATTCTTTTCCCAAATCTGATCAATCCCACATTATCTTGGATTTGATGGCAGGGATTTACAATTATGATGGAAAAAACGTCTGGACCTATGTTCGCGTAGAAAACAACAACACCATTACAGGATATCGACAGACAAACGGTTGGGCAAGAACCAGAACCGTTTATTTAGCAATGAAATTTTCAAAGCCATTCAAATCTTATGGCCAGAAAAACTATGATGAAAAGCAAGTCTATAAAGGATTTTGGAGAAAATTTGATCAAACCAAAAATTTCCCCGAAATCGCGGGTAAGAATCTGAAAATGTATTTTGATTTTGATACTCAGGAAAATGAGGCTATTGAAGTTAAACTTGCCATTTCACCAGTAAGCCAAGCCAATGCCATGGAAAATCTTGAAAATGAGGCAGGAAGTCTATCTTTTGATCAGGTAAAAGCAATGGCACAGGAAAACTGGAACAAAGAATTAAATAAAATTGTCATCAAAGGTTCCGAAGCCGAAAAAACTAATTTTTATACGGCTATGTATCATACCTTCATCAACCCCACCGTTTATATGGATACTAATGGAGAGTATAAAGGTCTGGATCAAAATATTCATAAAGCAAATGATTTCACCAATTATACCACATTCTCTTTATGGGATACATATAGAGCGCTACATCCATTCTTTAATATCATCCAGCCCAAGCGAAATAACGATATGGTGAGATCAATGATGGCTCACTACGATCAATTTTCCATGAAAATGTTACCCATTTGGTCACATTATGCCAATGATAACTGGTGTATGAGCGGCTATCACAGTGTAAGTGTTGTGGCGGACGCCATTATCAAAGGAAATTATAATGGCGACCCTAAAGAAGCCCTGAAAGCCTGTGTAGAAACGGCCAACAAAAGAGATTATGAGGGCATCGGGCAATATATCGATCTAGGTTATATTCCTGTAGAAAAAAATGGAACTTCAGTTTCAAACACCTTAGAATATGCCTATGACGACTGGGCTATTGCTCAATTGGCAAAACATTTGGGAGAAACAGAAATATACAATCAGTTTATCAAGCGTTCTGAAAACTGGAAGAATAATTTTGACAAAACAATAGGGTTTATGCGCCCAAGGCTGGCAGATGGAAACTTCAAAAAGGATTTTGATGTATTGAGTACCCACGGACAAGGCTTTATTGAAGGAAACTCATGGAACTACAGCTTCTTTGTTCCTCAAAACCCTGATGAGCTTATTCAGCTGATGGGAGGCAAAAAGAAATTTGCTTCAAAACTGGATGAGCTGTTCTCTATGCATTTATCCGACAAGTTTTTTGCAGATACTGAAGATATTACAAGAGAAGGAATCATTGGTGGATATGTTCACGGAAATGAACCGGCACATCATGTAGCTTATCTTTATAACTGGGCGGGACAACCTTGGAAAACTCAATCACAGATCCGTCACATTCTTGAAATGCAATACAAGGCAACTCCTGATGGATTAGGTGGAAATGATGATACCGGGCAAATGAGTGCGTGGTATATTTTGAGTTCACTAGGTTTTTATCCTGTTGCACCAGGCTCTGAAGATTATTCAATAGGAAGTCCCGCCATTGATCATGCTGTTTTAAATCTTGAAAACGGAAAATCCTTTGAAATTGAAGCTATAAATCAAGGTCCTAAAAATGTATATGTTCAAAAGGTTCTTCTCAATGGAAAAGAGATTAAAAATTTCACATTGAAACATTCTGAAATTATGAATGGAGGGAAGCTCACTTTTTATATGGGGAATAAAGCGAAAAAGTAAAATATTCTCGCAGATTTTGCGGATTTAGCAGATGATTGAACTTTAAAATCTGCGTAATCTCCCAGATCTAAAAATAAGTTTTGGCTAAAGCCAATGTAAGATGTATAAATAACGAGAGCGGGCTTTAGCCCGCTCTTATTGAATTATCAGAATAATCTCCTAATCCGAGATTACATAATGCGATATTGCTTTATTAATCTCTCGCTTCAAAAAGTAATCTTTCTCCGAATTTCTCTTCTGCAATTTTTCCATTATCATACACCAAATGTCCATTTACAAAGGTATGGGTAACTTTAGAATGGAAATTCATTCCTTCCAGCGGGCTCCAACCACATTTGTAAAGTAAATTATCTTTGGAAACAGTCCAGTCTTCATCTAAATCTACCAAAACAAGATCAGCTTTATATCCCTCTTTTACAAATCCCCTTTTCTCTACTCTGAAAAGAATAGCAGGGTTGTGACACATCTTTTCAACAATTTTTTCCAGAGAAATTTTACCATTCTTATAGTTTTCAAGCATCACTACTAGTGAATGCTGTACCAATGGTGCTCCAGATGGGCATTTTGTATATACATTCTGTTTTTCTTCAGCAGTATGTGGCGCATGGTCTGTAGCGATTACGTCAATTCTGTCATCAAGAAGTGCTTCCCACAGGGCATCTTTATCTTTTTGTGTTTTTACAGCAGGATTCCATTTGATTAAGCCTCCTTTTGTTTCGTAATCGTCATTGGTAAACGTTAAATGATGAACACAAACCTCAGCAGTGATTTTTTTATCTTTCAAAGGAATATCATTTCTGAAAAGTTCCATTTCCTTAGCCGTTGAAAGATGGAAAACATGAAGTCTTGCTCCTGTTTTCTGAGCCAGTTCAATAGCCTTGGAAGAAGATTTATAACAAGCTTCTTCACTTCTGATCAGGTGATGAAACTTAACCGGAATATCTTCACCATATTCATCCATGTATTTTTGGGTATTCGCTCTTATGGTTGCTTCATCTTCACAATGAACTGCAATCAGCATTTTGGTATTGCTGAAAATATTTTCCAATGTTTCAGGATTATCAACCAACATATTTCCTGTGGATGAGCCTAGGAATAATTTAATTCCCGGAACATTTCTAGGATTTGTTTTTAAGACCTCCTCAAGATTATCATTGGTTCCTCCCATCATAAAACCATAATTGGCATAAGCTTTATGGGAAGCTATTTCGTACTTGTCTGCTAATAATTCCTGAGTAACGGCATTCGGAACAGTATTGGGCTGATCGATAAAGCTGGTTACACCTCCCGCAATAGCTGATCTTGATTCAGTCTCAATATCACCTTTATGCGTTAAGCCCGGATCACGAAAATGCACCTGATCATCAATTACTCCTGGAAGAAGATACTTCCCGGAACCGTCAATAACCTGATCCGCATCTTCAGAAATACCGGAAGCTATTTTAGAGATTAAATCATTTTCTATTAAGATATCGCTCTCAAAGACTTTTCCTTCGTTGACGATGTTTACGTTTTTGATAAGGGTTTTCATTTTACTTTTTAGAAATTAGAGATTAAATACTAGAAGCTAGAGAAAATTTTAAGTTAAAAATTATACGTAAAAATGGAATTACTAAATTCTTACTTCTAATACCTAGCTTCTATAAATAGCAAAATTAAGGTTTATGGATGAATTTTAATATCACTCGCAATAAATCAATTTCTAAATATTTACATTTGCATAAAATTTTTCGAATTGTATAAGAAATTATTTGGGCAAACAGCGGTATATGGACTTAGTTCCGTATTGGTCCGTATTTTCCCTTTTATTATCGCTCCGATTGTTACAAAAGCTTTCGGGCCTGCAGCTTCATCACCGTTTGTAGACTGGTATTCCATTGCAGGAGTAATTACGGTATTGCTTACTCATGGTATGGAAACCTCATTCTTCCGATTTGCACAGGAAGATAATATTGACAAAAAAACACTGATTTCCACATGCTCAGTGAGTATCATCAGCATGGGGCTCATTTATCTTATTTTAGGATATGTATTCAGGTTTCAGCTGGCAGAGGCCTTTGAAACCCCGGATCAGGTCAACTATCTGATTATTTTCTTGTTTATCCTATCACTGGATGCCTTCTCAACAATTCCATCAGCTATACTTAGGCTTCAGGGCAAACCTTTTAAATATATGTTTTCCAAGGTAGCCGGATCTGTGGTTTACTTCCTTCTTGTTTTGTTCTTTATCAGATGGCTCCCTAATCATCCGGAGGGAATATTAGGTCTAAAATACAATCCCGATTTTGGGGTTGGATACGTATTTATAGCCAATCTGATCCAAAGTATCATTACTCTTTTAATTGTGGGAAAGGAATTCTTAAGTTTCAGCATTTCAAAATTCGATTTCGGATTATGGAAAAGAATCATGAATTATTCTTGGCCGGTTATGATTGCTGGGTTGGCAGGTATTGTAAACCAAACGCTAGACAGACAATTTTTAAAATATTTACTTCCAGAAGAAGAAGCACGCCATCAGATTGGGGTGTATGGGGCTGTTTATAAAATAGCCACCTTTATTACTGTTTTCAGACAGGCCTACCAATTGGGTATTGAACCTTATTTCTTTTCCAGTTTTAAGAACAAGGATTCTCATAAAACCTATGCTGTTTTGATGGATGTTTTTGTCATCTGCAGCTGTATTATTTATATGGGTCTCATGGTCAATCTTCAATGGATCTCAGAAAAATATTTAAGAAACCCGTTGTATTATGAGGGGATTGAAATCATTCCTTTCGTCATGCTTGGAGCTTTGTTCTTGGGAATTTATCTTAACCTTTCTATATGGTATAAGCTATCTGACCAGACAAGAGTTGGCTTGTATATATCAGTAATTGGAGCATGTATCACTATTCTTATCAACTTCCTGTTCATTCCGGAGTATGGATATTGGGCAAGTGCTATGGCTGCATTAATTACATTCATGTCTATGATGATCATTTCCTATGTATGGGGACAAAAACAGTATCCTATTCATTATAATACAGGAAAAATATTAATGTATTTAACTTTTACCATTGCCTGTTCATTACTCTCTTTTTATGAGTTCAGAACCAATTATCTGGTAGGAAACTTGCTATTGGTACTATTCTTTTGCTTGGTAGCCTTTAAAGAAAAAGCGATCCTGTCCAAAATTATAAAGAAGTCCTAGAAATTGGTCCCTCTTTTGATACCTATTAAGCTTAAAAAACAATAAATAAGTGATTAAATATGATAAGTATTACGTTTTTGAGAAACGTTTTAATTAATATATTTAATAAAAAAATAACCTACATTTAAACAAAAAAAACATCTTTATATCATCTATGAAAATTATTGTTCCAATGGCTGGACGTGGTTCCAGATTACGTCCACATACACTTACAGTTCCAAAACCACTTATTCCTATCGCAGGAAAACCTATCGTACAGAGATTAGTGGAGGATATTGCTAAAGTTGCAGGAGAAAAAATTGAAGAGGTAGCTTTTATCATTGGAGATTTTGGAGCTGAGATTGAAAAATCTCTTATCCAGATTGCCGAAAAACTAGGAGCAAAAGGAAGCATATATTATCAGAATGATCCTCTTGGAACAGCACATGCCATCAAATGTGCTGAACAATCCATGCAGGGAGATGTTGTGATTGCCTTTGCCGACACTCTTTTCCGTGCAGATTTCCAACTGGATAAAAATTCAGACGGAGTAATCTGGGTAAAAAGCGTAGAAGATCCATCTGCATTCGGAGTAGTTAAATTAGACAACTATGGTTTCATCACAGATTTCGTTGAAAAACCAGAGACCTTCGTTTCAGATCTTGCCATTATTGGTATTTATTATTTCAACAGTGCTGAAAAGCTAATGGATGAAATTAATTATATCATGGAAAATAATATTAAAAATGGTGGAGAATATCAATTAACTACTGCACTGGAAAACTTAAGAGCAAAAGGTGCCAAGTTTACCCTAGGAAAAGTAAATGACTGGATGGACTGTGGTAACAAGAACGCTACAGTAGAAACAAACAGTAAAATCCTTGAATACGAAAGAGAAGAAATGACTCATTTCCCGGCATCAGCCGTGATTGAAAACTCTTTAATTATTCCACCATGCTTTATTGGAGAGAATGTAAAAATCTCTAATTCCAAGGTAGGACCTGGAGTTTCTTTAGGAAACAATACAGCTGTAGTAAACTCTAATATTGAAAACTCTCTGATCCAAGAAAATACAAGAATCAACCACGGTAACCTATCCAACTCAATGATTGGTAATTCTGCACAGTATTTCGGGGTAGCCAGAGAAATTTCACTGGGAGATTACTCTGTTTTAGATTTCTTGTCTAAATAAAGTCAGAAATTATTTAACTTAAACAAAATATAATCAAACCACACAAAACGTTTTGTGTGGTTTGGCGTTAATATTGCTCCGTACCTTTAATTGAAAAAGATAAATACATGAAAAATTGGATCCCACTCCTTTTATTGCTTCTTGCCTTATCATCCTGTAAAACCCGTAATGCTGTTAAAAATGACACGGGAAACATAAAGGATAGTATTACAGCCGCAGAGGACAACAAAAATCCAAAAGACGTAAACCAGCCGGTGAGAGATAAGCTTACCTTTTACGAACATGTATTGATCCCGCCAAAATTTGAGCAAATCAAAATCGACAGTAAAGTTCGTGTAGAAACAGGCAGCTTCATCCCAACACTTGATGCTACCATCTACATTGAAAATGATAAAAAAGTATGGATGAATTTAAGGGCTCTATTCCTTAATGTAGCCAGAGGAATTGCCACACCGGATGGAATAAAGGGGCAGGATAAAACCAGTAAAACCTACATCGACTCTGACTTCGATTATCTTAATAATCTACTGAATGTCAACTTTATCGACTATAAGTCTCTGGAAAAAATTCTACTGGGGAGAACTTTCGTTAAGATCAGCGATTCACAATTTACCTTAACTCAGAATGCACAGGGGTATAAAATGACTTCTAATGTAAACCAGAAAATTGTAACCGATGAAAAAACCAGAGAATATAAAATTGCTCTTCAATATGACACCAATTATGACCTGCTAAGTGTCAACCTAAAGGATGTTTTATCGCCGGATGAACTTGAAATATCTTACAGTGACTGGAATGAATACAACGGAATGCGCCTTCCCCAAAATGTTAAAATAATTATAAAAGGCTCAAAATCTAGTCAAATTTTACTGGAAAATACGAAATTTGACTTTTCGAGGATGGAAACACCTTATTCTGTACCATCCAGTTATAAGAAAATTGAGATTAAATGATTAAAAAATTTAGCTTTTTAATAGGTGTTCTTATCTTTGGACTGCACCAAGGACAGCAGAACAAAGAACAGCTGCAGAAACAGAATGCCGAACTTAAAAAACAAATTGCACAAATAAATACGGATTTAGCTAAGACAAGAAGCGAATCTAAACTTTCCATAGCCTATCTTACCAACGTTAATCAAAAGCTAGTCTTAAGAGAAAAAGTCTACAATAACACTCAGAAAGAAAAGAGATTTATTGAGGATGATATCTATTTGCGTCAGCTTGAGATCAACCGTCAGAATAAAGAATTGGCTGTTCTTAGAAAGAATTACGCTGAGGTTCTGGTAAATGCATATAAAAACAAAGGGGTACAGAACAAAGTAACCTTCATTCTTTCTTCTAAAAACTTAGGAGAAGCAATCCGAAGAGTACAATATTTAAAGCAATATTCAGACTATCAGGATAAAAAGGCGGCAGAAATTTCTGATGCTGCTAACCAGATCAAAAAATCCATTACACAGAAACAAAATTCTGTGAAGGAGAAAGAAAACCTTCTGGTAAACCAACAGAAAGACTTAACGACAATCAATACTGAAAGAGCTCAGAAAGAACAACTGGTAGCTGATTTTAAAAAGAATGAATCAAAGCTTACTGCTGAACTTAAACAAAAACAAGTTCAGTCAAAAGCCCTTGAAGGTCAGATCAGAGCTATTATTGCTGAGGAAATTAGAATAGCAAAAGCTGAAGAAGAAGCCCGAAGAAAAGCAGAGGCAGAAAAAATACGTTTAGCGAAACTAGCCGCAGAAAGAGAAAAAGCAAGAATTGAAGCTGAAGCCAAAGCAAGAGCTGAAGCACTTGAAAGAGAAAGAAAAATAGCTGAAGCTGAAGCTAAAAAAGCGGCAGAACTAGCCGCAAGAAGAGCTGAAGAAGAAAGAAAACGTAGTGAAGAAGCGGCAAGAGCAGAGGCTAGCGCAAAAGATGAAGCAAGAAAACTTGCGGCTAAAAAAGCATCAGATGAAGCTGCTGTGAAAGCTAGAGAGGCAGCTGATAAACTGACAGCCGCAAGAGCTGCAGAAGCAGCCCTTACCAAGAGAAAAGAAGAAGATAAAAAAGCGGCAGAAACCAAAGCAATGACCAATTATGGTGTTTCTACATCATCTGCAAATAGCTTTGCAGAAAATAGAGGAAGACTTGGTTATCCTGCAGATAAAGCCGGAAGAATTACGCACCGTTTCGGAAGACAGCCACACCCGGTTTTCAAAAATATTACCGAAGAAAATAATGGGATAAAACTTGCAGTACCATCAGGGACACGTGCAAAATCGGTGTATCCAGGATCAGTTTCTTCTGTATTGGCCAATAATGACGGGACAAAAACAGTCATCATTAAACATGGAAGCTACTTTACAATTTATTCTAATCTTGGAAACGTAAGTGTTTCCAAAGGACAACAGGTCTCTTCAGGGACTCCGGTAGGAACCGTAGCACAAGATTTTGACGGAGCCTATACCCTTGATTTCCAAGTATGGAATGGAAGTACACCAGTTGATCCCCTAGGTTGGATTGCATATTAAAAAAGTGTAACTTTGTAAAAATTTTAAGAGATGAATACACTAACAATACTTGCCTTATCTTGGCAACATATCCTAATTGTAGCGATACTTTTAGTACTACTTTTCGGAGGAAAGAAAATTCCGGAACTAATGAGAGGCGTTGGTTCAGGAATCAAAGAATTTAAAGATGCGGTAAAAGAAGAAGACAAACCAGGTTCTGAAAATAAATCGTCTTCTACAACAAACAACAATTCTTCCAGCAACTAAAATTCCTTAGAATTAATGAAATTCACTGAAACTGCATGGACAGTCTTTAATCAATGTATTGAAGACTATCACGTGTCTGATGATGTTAACACTCTAATTAATAACCCGTTCGAAAAAGATAGTTTGGAACGGATTTTGTATGCAAAGAACTGGATTGATACCGTTCAATGGCATCTGGAAGATATAATTAGAGATGAAAATATCGATCCGGCTGAGGCTCTTCAACTGAAGAGAACAATAGACGCCTCCAATCAGAAAAGAACTGATTTGGTAGAATATATTGACAGCTGGTTCCTTACTAAGTTTGAAAATATAACTCCTAAACCTGACGCAAAGATAAATACAGAAACTCCCGCTTGGGCAGTGGACAGATTATCAATTCTTGCATTAAAGGTTTATCACATGTCATTAGAAGCCAATAGGGAATCTGCTTCTGAAGAACACAGAAATAACTGCCAGGCAAAACTGGACGTACTTCTTACTCAGAAAGAGGACCTTACAACTTCTATAAATCAGTTGCTTGCTGATATTGAAAACGGTAACGTTAAGATGAAAGTATACAAACAAATGAAAATGTATAACGATGAAAGTCTTAACCCAATCCTTTATCAAAAAGGGCAACAGAAATGAAAAGACTAGTTTTTTTTGGAGTATTAATAATATTAACATCTTCCTGCGCAACGGAGAAGCTTAACCTTTCTCCGCTGTCAAATAACTTTTACAGTGACACAAAAGGCTCTGATTCTGATAGAGGCTCAAAAAAGAGTTTTAATATCAATATCAAGGAAAATGTAAATGCTTCTGAAATTTCAAATATAATCTCCACTTTTCCTAAGTTTAAGAACAATGGATTGAATGATGAGATAACAAGCTTGAAATACAGTCTTCAGAATTATTTATATGCTATTGATGCCAATAATTCTACAGGGAAGAGCAGAGCACTTAAAAGCTTCGAAAAATCATACAAAAAAATTCAAAAGCAAAGACAAAGTCTTGAAAAAGATGATGACGAAGTTCTCAACAGATATTTGGTTCGTTTAAAAACCAATATTTCTGTAATTGAAGATGCTTTACCAGGAAGTTAAAAACTAATTGAACTATCAATGATTAAAATTCAGGCGGAAGCCAATGTTCCTACAGAGCACGGCAGTTTCCGAATGATTGCTTTCTCCGAAAATGAAAACGACTGGATGCCTCATATGGCCATCGTTGCAGAAAATACAGATTTCTCTAAACCTGTAAATGTTCGTTTCCATTCAGAATGCATTACCGGAGAAGTTTTCCATTCAAAAAAATGTGAATGCGGCCAACAATTGGATGCTGCAATGAAATATACCCACGAAAACGGAGGAATTATTGTTTATCTCCGCCAGGAAGGTAGGAATATTGGTATCATCAATAAGCTTAAAGCTTATTCATTACAAGAAAAGGGTCTTGATACGGTACAGGCCAATCTTGAATTGGGTTTACCTGCAGATGACAGAAATTTTGGAGTAGCTATTGAAATCCTAAATCTATTGGATATAAAAGATATCAACCTCCTTACCAACAATCCTGAAAAGGTAAAATATGTGGTAGACAGTAATATTCATCTTAACTCAAGAATACCATTACAGATCCCCGCCAATGAAATAAGCAAAGGCTATCTGCAAACAAAAAAAGATTTCTTTGGTCATCTCCTTGATGACAATGATAACTAGATAAAATAAAAGCTTCAGAGTTTCTGAGGCTTTTTTATTGGAATAGGGTTTTTAAATCATTAAGTAGTCTATATAACTGAATACATTTCAATAAATAATAAATACAAGCTTGTAGCATAAAGGTTCCCCATCATTAAATGGATGTTTTAAAGCTTCTTTTTTATTGAACACCTGTTAACCTCAGTCTCATCAAAAAGTATAAGGACAGCTTTATGTAGAGCCGTACAGAGACTAAAGATTAAATAGCTCCGATTCCTATCATCTATAAATTATAATTCTTACAAATCAAAAGCCCCGAGATTTCTCCCGGAGCTTTTTTAATTATAAAAAACTGAAAAGATATTTTCTTAATTAAGAGTCTTTATTTTAGACTCATCAATTTTATAGTGCTTAATTACACTATTATAATCGCTATAATCTACAGCTGCAGCTGCAGTACTCTTAGCAGCAGGATCAGCAGGAACAATTACCACTCTGAATCTCTTGTTGGTATAATAGACTGAGTTTGCACTTGTTGTCAGATCCATTGTTGAATTTACACTAAAAACAACATCAAATTTGCTGAAGTCATATGAATAGTCAACAGGAGAACCATCTGGTGCAAAACGTGTATAAGGAAGAATTCTCCAAACTGGTGTATCATTCGTCCCATCAACCTGCATATAAATCAAAACAACATCAGATTTTTCCAATGGATTTTTAAATAACTGCTTAGATTGAAACAGACGATTATTGTCTGGAGCTTTTGTAAATATTGGATAAGCATCAAAAGCAAGTCCTACCGTATCATTATCCTGTCCAGGATTTACTACAACAGGATCATTATTGCTATTATCACAGCTATAAGTTAAAAATCCAACACCGGCTAATAATATAAGTGGAAGAATTTTTTTCATTTCTATAAATATTTAGTTATTATTTATATTGCATATTCAAATCATATACCAAAAATTTCAAAAACTTTGTTTTCGTCAATTTTTTTAATTGTATTTTTGTTCTTATTCAAAAAGTCATGAAGAAATTATTATATACTTCACTCTTTATTGTTGCATTGATAAGCCCTAAGGCCAACGCCCAGTATCAACCAAAAAATACATCCAAGGAAGATCTGAAAAAAGCTCAGCAATGGGTGGATAAAACATACAAAAATCTTTCTCAGGATGAAAAATTAGGGCAGCTTTTTATTGTTGCACTTTATACCAATAAAGGAGAAGACTATATTAACCAGGTTAGAAGTATTGTTGTCAATGACAAAATTGGAGGTTTGATCTTAATGCAGGATGATGCAGCAAGGGAAATCAACCTGGTCAACGAATTTCAACAAAAATCCAAAATCCCATTAATGATCGGCATGGATGCTGAATGGGGATTATTCCAGAGAATTACAACAGCTCATAAATTTCCTTGGGCAATGACACTGGGAGCTATTCAGGATAAAAACCTGGTTTACCAAATGTCTGCTAAAATAGCTGAGGACTGCCACAGAATGGGTATTAACTGGGATTTCGCTCCGGTAGTGGATGTGAATACAAACCCTAACAACCCAATTATCGGCAACAGAAGTTTTGGTTCTGAGGTGAGCAATGTAATAAACTCTGCCCTATCCTACTCTAATGGGCTTCAGGACAATAATATATTAGCAGCCATCAAACATTTCCCGGGTCATGGTGATACCAGTACAGACTCACACCTTGATCTTCCGGTGGTTTCTCATAATCTGGACCGACTTAATTCAATAGAATTGGCTCCTTTCAAAGCTTTAATGGATAAAGGAATTGGAGGCGTTATGGTTGCTCACTTGTATGTTCCGAGTTTAGAATCCGGAAAAGGAATTCCTGCTTCTGTTTCTAAAAATATCATTACCGGATTATTGAAAGATAAGCTGGGTTATAAAGGCTTAATCATTACTGATGCTTTAAACATGGGAGCTGTAGCTAACAAATACAAACCGGGAGAACTGGATGCGCTTGCATTTAAAGCTGGAAATGATATTATGCTTTTCTCACAAGGTGTTTCTGAAGGGAAAAAACTAATTCAGAAAGCAATAGATAACAAAGAAATCTCTCAATCCAGGGTAGAGGAAAGTGTAAAGAAAATTTTATTAACAAAATATTTCCTTGGACTTACTCAATATACGCCAAAAAATCCTGAGAACATCAATGCTGATTTGAATAATGATTCTCACAAAACATTGGTTCAGAATCTTTATGCGAATGCCCTTACTTTAATAAAGGATGATAAAAAACTTCTTCCTATTTCCGGGAAACAAATTTACTATGTTCCTTTGGAAGAAGCACCCTATCAAACTTTTGCCAACAGGCTAGGTTCAAATGTTATGATTAAAAAAGCTAGTGAGATTAGTACTATCCCTGCAGGCTCTACAGTAATGGTAGGTTTCCACAAAGATAATTCTACAGCTTACAAACCTTATAAAATATCAGCAGAATCTAAGAAAGTGCTTGCTGACCTGACTAAAAATCAAAATGTAATTCTTAATGTCTTCGGAAGTGCTTATGCTTTAAAGGATATTGATATCTCCAAGGTTTCAACAGTTCTTGTTTCTTATGAAAACAATGATGATTCCATGAATGCTACGGCTGATGCCTTAAACGGAAAAACAAAAATCTGGGGGAAACTTCCTGTATTGGTTAATGACCAGTTGAAAGCAGGAATAGGTATGGACCTCAATCCTACTTCTTCCCTGAATACCAAATAATACAACATCAAAACAACAATAATCTAATGAAAATAGGCATACTTTGCTATCCGACCTATGGTGGAAGCGGAATTGTAGCAACAGAACTGGGAATGTCCCTTGCTAACAAAGGATATGAAGTGCACTTCATAAGCTCTGCCCTTCCTGCTAGATTAGATATTACCAACCCCAATATCTTCTTTCACAGGGTAAATGTTCAAACTTATCCTCTTTTCCAGTATCAGCCTTATGATATTGCGTTAAGTTCAATGATCTACAGGGTTGTGAATCTTTATAAACTGGATCTGCTTCACGCACATTATGCCATTCCTTATGCATATGCAGCCTTTACAGCCAAGCAAATGCTACAGGAAGACAATAATGACATTCCTTTGGTAACTACATTGCATGGTACAGATATTACGCTTGTAGGGCAACATCCAAGCTATAAGCATGCGGTAGAATTTTCTATCAACCAATCAGATGCCATTACTTCTGTTTCTGAAAGTCTGAAAAAAGATACTCTTCAATTTTTCAATATTAAAAAGGAAATCCAGGTGATTACTAACTTTATTGATAATTCTGAATTTGATGACTGTTCCGAATGTCAAAGAACACAGTTTGCTAATCCGGATGAGAAAATATTGATCCACGTTTCTAACCTTCGTCCCGTAAAAAGGGTAGATGAAGTATTGCAGATCTTTAAGAATGTAGAAAAAAAGGTAAAATCTAAGCTTATCATCATTGGGGAAGGCCCGGATATGGAAAAGGTAAACCAATTCCTTGAAGAAAACCCGGATCTGATCTCAAAAATCCGTCTTTTAGGTAAGGTGAATGACCTTTATAAGATCTTACAACTTTCAGACGTATTTCTTCTTCCATCGGAGCAGGAAAGCTTCGGTTTAGCAGCCTTGGAAGCCATGGCTGCTTATACACCGGTAATCAGCTCAAATGCGGGTGGAATTCCTGAGGTAAATATTCAGGGAGAAACAGGATATCTTGCAGAGATTGGAAATGTGGAAGCTATGAGCAACTACACGATCAAACTTTTGAGCAATGAAGAACTTTTAGCCAAAATGAAGCAAAATGCGAAAGATCAGGCGATAAAATTCGATTTGAAAAACATTCTTCCTATCTATGAGAAAATGTATAGAACAACCATAGAAAATTTTAAGAATGAGTTGACGAAAGTATAATATTTCTATTATATTTACGTCACACTTATGACGGAAAAACTACTTCAATATCTTTGGAACTATAAGATTTTCAAATATTTTGACTTCAAGGATATTGAAGGGAATTCCGTTGAAGTCATACAATTCGGAACATGGAATAAGGATGCAGGTCCCGATTTTCTGGATGCTAAAATTAAAATCAACGGCTTGGTTCTTGCCGGAAATATAGAACTGCACGTTCGTTCCTCAGATTGGATTTTCCATAATCACTCTCAAGATCCCAATTATCAAAACATCATTCTTCATGTCGTATTTCAACATGATACAGACATTCATGTACTTACCGAGAAAAAAGTTCCTACTCTGGAATTAAAGAATTATATCGATGGGAATATTCTTGGGAAGTATGATAACCTCATCAATGGTAAACAGTTTATTGCCTGTGAAAATATTTTCAACAAAGAAAAAGTTCCTGTTAATTTTCATGAGGGGAATATTTTGAAAAAACTGGAAGAAAAATCTTTGGAACTTGAGGAAAGTTTAATCCTATATAAAAATAATTTTGAGGCCGTTTTATTTCATAGTCTTTCTTATTCTTTCGGATTAAAGGTAAATGCCCATATTTTTCGACAGATTGCTGAAAGTATTGACTACAGCATTATTAATAAAATCCGCCAAAATCCATTACAGCTTGAAGCCTTATTGTTTGGGATTTCGGGTTGGCTGGATCATCCTGAAGATGGGCAAATGAAAATCTGGAAACGGGAATTCGAGTTTATCAGGGCAAAATTCAATATCTCAGATTTAAAATTCAGACCTAAATTTTTAAGATTACGACCGCCTAATTTTCCTACGATCCGTTTCTCCCAACTGGCTAATCTTTATCAGCAACAGAATTTATTTTCAAAGGTAATGGATGCTGAAAATGTAGATGAACTATATGACATTTTTAAGTCAGTAAAAGCTTCAGAGTATTGGGATTGTCATTTTAATTTTGGTACTCTATCAAAAGTTCAGCCCAAGACTTTAAGTAAGGATTTTATTGATCTTCTTATTTTAAATTCAATTCTTCCTTTAAAGTATACGTATTACAAATATCACAGTGAGGAAATCGCCGATAAGATCATAACATTCTACAGAAATATTTCTCCTGAAAAGAATTCAATAATCCAAGGATGGAAAAATCTTGGAGTTCCTATTACCAATGCTATGGAGAGCCAGAGCCTGATTTACCATCATAAAAATTCATGTGACGAAAAAAATTGCTTAACTTGCAGTATTGGATTTAAACTTTTAAAAGAATCTTGAAATGCTGAGTAATATCCGTCATAAAATGGAAAGAGAATGGTTTGGTGTTCTTACGAGAACAGGTGCTAAGCTGGGAATTCCTGTATCCAAATTAAGGATTTTCTTCATCTACTCTACTTTTGCCACAGCTGGGTTTTTCTTTCTGATTTATTTGGGTTTGGCATTCACTTTGTGGATTAAAGATATTTTCATCACAAGAAGACCAAGTGTCTTTGATTTATAATTATGGAATTTTTACCAATTACTTCTGCTGAGGATTATAGAGTTCAGGAAATCTATTCTTCCTATATCAGCACATTTCCTGTAGACGAACAAAGAGATAAGCAACAGTTTTTAGATTTATTTTCAAATCCGAAAGTAAGATTTATGTCTGTAGAACATGAGGCTGAACCTATTGGCTATCTCATACTATGGGAATTAAGTTCCTTTGTTTTTGTAGAACATTTTGAAGTATTTGAGGCTTTCAGAAGTAAAAAGCTGGGCTCTCATATTATAGGACACTTATTGGAAAACTACCCAAAAATCATTCTGGAAATTGAACCCGAGGATTTAAATGAAGATGCCAAAAGACGTTATTCTTTTTACCAGAGAAATAGCTTCAGCCTGATTGATACTACCCATGTACAGC
Organism: Chryseobacterium sp. SIMBA_028; assembly: GCF_046535285.1. Taxonomy (NCBI): domain Bacteria; kingdom Pseudomonadati; phylum Bacteroidota; class Flavobacteriia; order Flavobacteriales; family Weeksellaceae; genus Chryseobacterium; species Chryseobacterium sp. SIMBA_028. The sequence goes on from NZ_JAWRWZ010000015.1 coordinate 109,518, forward strand.
CAAGTTACGGCGAGGGAAAACAATCGCTGAATTTATGGTTACTTGCCAATTATTCTCCTGATAATGTAGAGGAGCTTAAAAAAGAAATTTGTGATATTGTATATTCTTAAATATAAAACGCCGGAAAGTATCCGGCGTTATTTTTTATAGTAAATAAAAACTTAGAATAAACATTCCCGTTTTCATTCATTAGTTTACCTGATACTCAAGCTTTATCGTAATATTTGCTTCTTTTTCCTTGGAGGAGGTATTAAATGTTCCACCATAGGAATAATCTTCGTTGGAATTAGGTTCGGTAATCTGGATAACCCCCATTGTTGCTTTTTTAAGGTTTCCAAGGCTGCTTCCTGAATTTTCTGCAATTTTCTCGGCTCTTTGCTTAGCATCCTTTGTAGCACTGGCAATCATTTCCTGCTTTACAGTTGCCAATTTGGTATAAAAATAAGCTGGTGAAGAAGATGTAAACTCAATTCCCCGGTTAATAATCTCTGTAATATTTCTGGATAGGTTTTCAATTTTAGCCACTTCTTTACTTTCAATGGAAACTTTTTGAGTTAAGTTGTAACCTGAAAATTCCCCTTGTACATAATTTCCATTGGCATCGTTATAACTTCTGAACTGCTTTTGGATATCTACGGATGAAAAAACAATTTCGGTTTGCTTTATCCCTTTGGAAAGCAGATAATCGTTGATTACTTTTCTATCTAATGCCAGCTCATCATATGCTGATTTTAAATCAATATTGTTTTTGGAAAAACTTCCGGACCATGTGATCAGGTCAGAGGTAAATTGTTTTGTACCTAAACCGGTAACAGAAATCGTATTTTCAGATTTATTCCTATTCTTAATAGAATTGCCCAATAAGCCAAGACCAAGTGCAAAGCCAAGAGCTCCTACAGCCACGGCAATAATGTTTTTATTCATAATAATTTGTGGATTTGTTTTTGATTACGAGAATATTGCATCAATTTCTATTCCACTATTTTAAGATTTTTTAACATAAATCAGAAAGTGGAAATTATTGGATGTGAAAATTTAAAGTTTATGGATGACTGTTCTTTAATCTTTCTATAAAAAGAGGGATCGTTTCCTCCATTCTCAGCATGACTCCTGATAAATTTCTGGCTTTTACATAGGTACGAACCTGAGGTTTTACGGCAAATGAAAATTCTATAAATTCTGAAATTCTGTCTACAGGAATTCCAGCGTTGGTAAAATACTCATCCTCTACTCTTTTTCGAACCCAGATAATGTGCTCCTGCAAATCATCGTATTTGTATTGTCTTTTCTGCTTTCTGGCTTTCCCGCTAATAAGATCATAAACGCCCTGAACATTTAGGTTCCCCAAGAGTATTGGTAAAAGAACGCTTTTCACTTCTGCTGGTGTCTCCCTCATTTTGCCAACAGGTTGCGGCAGACCTACAGCTTGTCTTACCTGTTCACCTTTATCCACTTTTGCTACAATTCTGGAATCCTGCTCCAGATCTCCGGAAAGTTTCTTTACAATCTTTACTTCACCAATATCTTTGGGAATCTGAAAGAGCGTGATCAATAATTGTGAATTAACTCCTTCTTGCAGTACTCTTCTGGAAACCCTTTTAAAGTCTTCCTTTACGAACCTCAATTCGTCATTGGGGTTGGCATCAATAGAGAACATTCCAAGTGAGTTGGAAAGCGTTTTTTTATCCGTGGAAATATTAACAACAATGACTCCGCTTAAGTTATCTCCATTATCATCAATGATTCTCCCTATTATGGTTTGCTGGGAAAACAAAATATTGCTGCATAGAAAAGCAATGAAAAGAAAAACTTTTTTCCAATCTTTGTTTTTAATATTTATAGCTTTATGTTTCAATGAGTATCTGGATATTAACGACTCTGTCTTATTTAAAATTAGGGTTTTCATCGACTACTTTTGAGTCTCTGGTGTACGATAGGTTGAAATTCTTGTCAGTACAAAACGTTGAAATCTATATAAATCAGCATCACTACAGAATCCGTATTTTAAAATCTTTTTCCTTTCAAAACCCCCTGCAAAAACATAAAAAATAAAGTGGTCAATCTGTGGTTTCTCTATTTTAAGATTGGTAAAATATTCTTCACCAAGACTTGCTTTAATGTAGCTCATTAAATCAATATCATCCCATTTGTTCTTAACTTTTCCTATAGAAAATCCTTCTCCTTTTGGCTGAACAAATTCTCCAGGTCTTGCAGCCAGTATTCTTGGGTCTGACTTTTTTGCAATATAGGTATCTATCTCCTTACTCAGCTTTTCAACCTTTTTAGGCTTGTTATAATTTCTTGAATCTATTTTTAAGTTTCCGGTAAGCCCTTGCTTCACTTCTACTTCAGGAATCTGAATGGTCTGTCGAACAAGGCTAACCTCCATTGGAGATTGTACATTTTCCTGTGAAATCTTTTTTATTACCCTTTCATAGCCGGCCTTTATAAAGCGAAGCTCATCACCTGCTTTCCCGGAGATCATAAAATGTCCGTCTCTATTTGAAAGCACCATTTCATCTGTTCTAATGTTGATAACATTAACGTCTTGCATCTCTGAGCCTCCTTCAGAAATAATCTTTCCGAAGATATAGCTTTGAGCATGGGTATGAATGAAAAAGACAAAGGTTAATAAAAAGAATAGTTTAAATTTCACGGATCGTTTTTATAAAGCAAAGCTAAAATTATTTTTAAATAATACCATAAATTTAACCACAGTTAACGCCTTTTAATATTTTCTGTTAAGCCTTTGATACTTTTTGCTGCCGAAACTGTTAAATAGCTCCGTTGAATTGTTAAAGTTTGTTTTAAATTTTAGCTAACTTGCAGTCTCAATTCTCTTTTAACAATGCAAAATTCTTATACAGTCATCAATGCTTCTGCAGGATCCGGGAAAACTTACGCCCTGGTTCAAAGACTTCTGATGATCTGTCTCCGTTATCCTAATCAGCAACACTCGATCAGGAATATTCTCGCTTTGACCTTTACCAATAAGGCTGCAAATGAGATGAAAGAAAGAATTTTGACCTGGCTGGGAAATTTCTCGGCCAGTGATTATGCTGGAAATGCTGATCTTAAAAACATGCAGAAAGCTTTTGAAGAACAAGGCCTAAGGATCACAATTGATGAACTTCATCTTCGTTCTAAAAGGCTTTTGGACCACATTCTTCATAACTACTCCACATTGAATATTGGAACGATTGACCGTTTTAATTCAAGATTGGTAAGAAGCTTTTCCTATGAACTGGGTTTGGCCAAAAATTTTAATCTGGAAATCGAAGCTGAACCGTATTTGATTGAGGCTGTGGATAAAATGTTAGATCAGATTGGTGAAAATGAAACGATCTCCAATTCTTTCATGGATTATGTAGATTATAGTCTTGAGAACAATGAAAGGATCAACCTTAACAAAAATCTGTATGACTCTGCAAAGGAATTTGTAAAGGATATTCACTATGAACATCTGAAAAACAATGATCGTTTTGATGATGCCAATTATGAGGATATCAAGAATACACTTCGTAAAGAGATTGTTCTTAATAAGAAACAAGCTGCAGAATTGGCAGCCTCCTCCATTGAGTTATTCAAATCCAAAAATATTGAAATTGAGGATTTTGCCCAAGGGAAAAACGGTATAGGAGGGTTCTTTACAAAAGTTATTGATTTTTATCAACAGAAAAGAGCCGGCTTTCCTTTTCCCACCACTTTAGAAGAATCTGTTATCAACAATTATAGGAAGGGAGCTTCATCAAAATCAAAGCATAAGGAAACTGAAATTTTTGAGGTTTTGGATCAGCTTATTGAGAATAGAATGCAGCTTATTCTTTTATATATTGAAACCCAGAAGAAAGAAAAGGTACTCTCTGCTTTACTTCCTTTAAAGGTTAATAAGGATATTCAGGATGAGCTTAAAAAGATTGAGGAAGAAAATGATCTTGTTTTATTATCCAAATTTAATATCCTGATCAATGAAAATCTTAAGAATGAGCCTTCAGCATTTATTTATGAAAAGGTAGGTTCACAGTTTCAGCATTATTTCTTTGATGAATTTCAGGATACCTCTGAGCTTCAGTGGCAGAATTTTGTTCCGTTAAGGGATCACAGTGTCTCTACAGAAAACACTTCATTTACTTTGGTGGGAGATCCCAAGCAGAGTATCTACAGATTCCGGGGTGGAGAAAGCAAGCTGATGCTGGATATTATCAACAAAAAGGAATTCTCTCCTAAGGAAGCTGATCTTCTTGTTTTAAAGGATAACTGGAGAAGTGCAAAAAATATTGTACAGTTTAACAATGAACTGTATCAGTATCATTCCAGAGATCTGGAAGAAGAACATAAGAATATCTTTGGAACAGATGCTGAGCAAACCCCAAAGTCAAAAATTGACGGGCGGGTAAAGGTTAACCTCATTGAGAATCTTACCAACGACGAGTTTTATGATGATACTTCTGAAAGGATGCGAAAAGATATTCAGGAATGTCTGAACAATGGTTTCAAGTTCTCTGATATTACGATTCTCTGCCGTGGAAACTTTGATATTTTCAGTTACTCTCAAAAGCTAGGGAGCTTAAAGGTTAACTATTATAATGAAGAAACCAATATCAAAACAATTTCTGATAAAGGCCTTACTCTTGAACTTTCCAATACACTGAAAGCTGTTATTGAATTTTTAAGATGGGAAATTAATCCCAAGAATAAACCCTGCCTTATCATGATGATGTATCATCTGAATACGCTGGGCAAAATTCATATGGCAGACTTTACCCTTGAAATGAAAGAAATTCTGGACATTGAAGGGCATGAGGAAATTCTTCAGTTTATTCAGCAGAAATATTCGCTACAGCTTAGGCAGGATAATTTTCCGAGATTTAATCTCTATAATTTTATAGAGTATTATATCAATGAATTCTCTGTAGAAAATAAGGAAACGGATTTCTTGCTTAACTTTTTGGAAATGCTTTTCAACTTTACCCAAAATGCAGGGGCAAGTACAAAGGAATTTCTAAAGTATTGGGATGAAGAAGCTTCTTCCTATACTATTCAGGCTTCGGAAAACATTGATGCTATCCAGATCATGACCATCCACAAGTCAAAAGGATTAGAATTTCCTATTGTTTTTATTCCTATGATGAACAAAAACAGGGATAGTGAATTTACCAATTGGTTTGAAACAAGTGAGGGTGCTGCTTTAAAATCTGTTAACATAAATCAGTTTAGTAAAAATCTGGAGGTTTATGACGAACAGATTCAAAGCTTTAACAAAAAAAACTCCTACAAAAATCTAATCGACAGATTATGTCTGCAATATGTAGCGACCACAAGGCCTGTTGAACAGCTGTTCTTCTATCTTCAAAAAGCAAACAAAACATCCAACAATCTAGAGTTGTTAGAATTTATTCAGACAAAAAACACAGAGAATGCTGATGAGTTTGATCTGTATGAAGTAAATCCTGAGATGCTGAAGAAGCATTCAAAGACTAAAAGTTCATCTTTTAAGACACAGAATATTCAAAATCTAAAGAATGTAAATGAGAATAGTACTTCTATAAAAATTGCCACTCCATCCAAAAACTATCAGGTGAGGAATGAAAAAGTAAGAATCGGGCTTTTCGTTCACGAGCTTTTATCAAAGATCAATACTAAGAAAGATATCAACAAGGTTTTGGAGAGTTATGCTCTGGAAGGCTTAATTACCTTAGAGGAGAAGAATGAAATTCAGGTTACCTTGGAGGATATTGTTAAGACCTATGCTGAATTTTTCGATGAAAAATGGGAGGTTATCAATGAGAAAGACATCATGATCTCTGAAAATGGAGAAAGTCATATTTCACGACCTGACCGTATATTAAAAAATGAAGAAGGTTATATTATTGTTGATTTTAAAACCGGAGAACGTAAAGATAAGGACGTAGCTCAGGTACAGGGCTATAAAAACATTCTCGAAAGACTGGGTAAAAAAGTTATTAAAACTCAAATCATTTACCTATAAGTTTCAATTCATGTTATCAAAATATAGTACAGAATTAAGATAAAAAATACTTAAAATAAAAAAGGATTGTTTATTTTTATTCAATATAATATCAGCCAAATTATATATTGGGGCTGATAAAGAGATTTTAGGTAACCATGAAAATATATTTTATCTCTTTTGTCATAAGTATTCTTATGATGGCTTTCTCGTCAGTAGCCATTTATAATATTACGGATTATATGGATCCTCCGGTAACACCCGATGGTCACAGGTATATGCCCACTGAAAATATAGCAAAGGCTTTATTTTTAAGTATTATAATAGGTGCTGTAACTTTTATTTCTGCTATTCGCATTCAGAGAGAAAGAGGGAAGAAGTAAGTTTTCGAAAGCTTAAATCTACCCAGGCTATGAAAAATTACAATACAAAAAACTGGAGAATATTATTCAACATCCAGATAACAGGCTTCATTTTATTTATTATGTTGACTGTTATTTATTATTGGAATACTTCTGCTCACTCTTCTTTTAACCGAAATATAGAAATAGTTGACCTCAAGGGAATATTTTCATTGGTAATGACCTATCTTTTTGTATTCTTTTCTGTGGTTACTTTAGCATATCCTGTTCTTCTTTTTATGCAGGCATACTTTATTCGAAAAGAAAAGCCAGTTGGAAAAGAACTGGCTTTTCTGTCTTTTTTATACTTAGTATCAACTATTTCTGTTTTTAATTTGTTTACCATCAATAATGCGCAGGCAATTAAAAATTTTGAATAAAGTCAGTTTGATGTTAAAGACAAACTTTATTATTAGCTACTTTTAAATTACTATACGATAATTATTCTTCTTTCTGTAGAAACAAAAAACCACCATTCTATTGAATAGTGGTTTTTATATTGTTGAAAACATTTCAGTTTAAGCAGTTGGATCCGGCGTAAATACTCTCTGTGCCAATTCCTGATCAAAAAGATATAATGCAGATGGGTTATCACAAACCATTTTGATCTTTGTAACGTACTGAGAAGCACTTGCTTCTTCTTCTACCTGCTCATTAATAAACCACTGCATGAAAGAAGTTGTTGCAAAATCTCCTTCTTCATTGGCATTCTTTACAATATTGAAAATACTCTTAGTTACGATCTTCTCATGTGCCAATGCTTTCTCGAAAATATCTGTTGCAGTTTCAAACTCATGTGGAGGTTTTGCGATTTCTCCAATGATGATTTCTCCGCCAACATCGTTCAGATAATCAAACATTTTATCTGCATGCATTAATTCTTCCTTGCTTTGTACTCTGAAGTAGTTGGCAATCCCATCCAGATCTTTTCCGGAAAACCATGCAGACATTGAAAGATAATATTGAGCGGCGTATTGTTCGTGGGCAATTTGTTCGTTAATTAATTTTGCAATTTTTTCGCTAACCATAAGTATTAAATTTATATTCAAAAATAAGGAATAAAAGCCCGAAATCAAAAGTTTTACGGAAAATTAATGTATAAAGGATGGAAAAACATCCATCCTTTATACATTAAAAAATCAAAATTACAAACAGTTATTTTACTTCAGGAGTAGCTGTATTCATGGGCTTTTTCATCATTCTTTTATCTTTCATTGCCATTCTTTTCTGCTCCATCTTAGCTTTTCTGTCAACCTGCCATTTATCATATTGTTCAGGCGTAAGTATTTTTTTCATGTCAGCATCCATTTGTGCTCTTTTAGCTTTCATCTCATCCATTTTAGCCTGTCTCATGTCTTTATTCTTTTCAAACTCAGCTTTCCTTTCGGCTTTTCTTTTTTCATGTAATGCCTTTACCTGAGCTACTTGAGATGGGTTAAGATTAAGGTCTTTTTGCATCTGTGCTAAATGCTCTTGTTCTCTTTGTTGCATTTTTTGCTGCATTTCAGCTCTTCTTGTTTCTCTGTCTTGTGGAGTTGTCTGTTGTGCCATTGCAAAACTTCCCATTCCGATAAATGCTATTGCTAAAACTAATTTTTTCATCTTTAAAAATTTAATTAATTGTTATTATACCTTTTTGATTATCAAACAAAAGAGAAGTTAAATTAACATATTCATAAATAATGTTAAATTTTAACTAATAATAATCAAAAATAAAACAAAAAAAAGGACAGATTATAAAAACCTGTCCTTCACACCACTTAAATATAATATATGAAAATTAATTCCTTACTAAGCTACCTCTAAAGCCTCCACTATTACCACGGCTTTGCTGGCTTGGGGCCTGACTTTTTGATTCTTGTCTAAAACCGCCTCCGTTTCCTCTGAAGCCACCATTACTCTCTCTGGATGGAGCAGGAGCTGTTTCTCTTCTTGTTTCGGTATTTCCTCTAAAGCCGCCTCCATTATTACTTCTAAAACCTCCACTTCTTTCTGAATTTCCTCCTCTGAATCCTCCATTATCATTGTTTCCTCTAAAACCTCCGGTATTATCGTTTCTAAAACCAGAATTTTCATTTCTTCCATTATTCTCCTGTCTGCGGAAACCTCCATTTCCCGATCCATTGTTTTCGAAACCATTATTTCTAAATCCGTTATTAGGTCTGGAACTACTTCTGATAATATCAAAAGTAGGATTATCGGTTCTTCTAAACCTTGATCGGTCTACTCTGTAAATATTGATGTTTACATTTCTGTATCTCGGCATTACATTGTATCTAGGGACATAGTATGTTCTTCTATAATTCTGAAAGTATACAATAGGGCTGCTGCCACGGTAATAGTTATTTTGGAAAACCACAAATACTCTTGGTCCCATAATTCTTTCCAAAGCATAAAATCTGTCATAATACCATCTGTCCGGATTATATCGATAGAAATTATCCCAAGCTGAAAAACTGGCGTATAGATTATTTAATCTGATAATCTGATCAACCTGCCAGCGGTTTAATCTGCTTTGTACAAAGAAACCGTTCCAGTCAATATTAATGATACTACTTCTATAATCGTTATAATAATTCTGATAATAATCAGTTGGATAATAATCCTGAGGATAGTTATAATAATAATCATCCGGGAAATAGTTTCTGTCATCTTCATCATTGTAATAGCCACTACCATTCTGATAATAACCATCATCTCCCCAACCATTATTCGGATACTGCTGAGCTGACGTCAAAACGCCCAACCCAAAAGCTAATCCCAAAAATATTTTTTTCATCTCTATAGTTGTTAATTGGTTAGTATATAACAGAATATCTTAATTCTATCTTTTTGATACAAATAAAAAAAAGAAGTTAAATCCTTAGATTAAACTTCTTTTAAAATATTATTAACTAATTGATAATCAATTGTTAAATTTACATTCTACCACTGTCTTTTATCCAGTGAGCTATTTTTTTGTTGAACATTTTTTGTTCTTTCAGGTCTTCCAGCTTTATATGCATTCTATAGCGCCAATAATGAGGAAATACAGCAGGGTTATTAATCCTTTCATTATCCATTTTCTTATTCGAAAGCTTTATATCTGTTGCAAGGAACTCCTGAATTGGGAAAATGGCCAACATCGATTCATTATATAAATGCTGCTTCATAATAATCTCTGCCAAATCCGGAGTTAATTCCACAGGGGCTTTCCCATACTGGATGAGTTGCTGGTTAAAATATCTTTGAGTTAAAGCAGGATCTTCTTTCCACCATTGTCTTAAGGTTGAACTATCATGAGAAGAAGCGGTCACTACGTTCATATAATTTGCATATCTCGGATCATAGAATGGAATATTTTCGGCAGGCATACGCTGAACCTTTAAGGCAATAATAGCCAGTTCATCCATCACAACCGGTACACATGCAGGAACCATTCCCAGATCTTCTCCACAGATAAGCATCTTCGTAGCATTCAGGATAACCGGGAGCTTTTCCATAGCCTTTTCCTGCCAAAGATGATCCTGTCTTCTGAAGAAATAATCGTGGTACAGATCATAGATGCTTTTCTGCTCTTGTTCTGACAAATATTTGTAAGACTCTGTATTATAAACATTAAATCTCGGATGATAAACCGTTTCTCCATTTCTTTCCTCTGTTAAGAATAAAACATTGGCACAAAGGGAAATCAACTGATCTTCAATATCACCATGTGGCTTTTTCTTAAAGAAGTTTACCAATTTCCTTTGAGTATCGAATTCTTCTTTCAATGAATAAGTGCCATCCTCATTATGATCCATAAATTCAAGGGCTTTTACACTATTCCCTCCAAAATAATCCCATAAGATCTGATTGTTAATAAATGGTTTACAATACCTATCAAATTTAAACGGAATCTGCCAAGCCTTAAATTCATCCAAAACAATAGGAACAGCCGGATAGAAGTAACCTAAAATGCCTTGTACAGCAGAAATTGGCATTCTCCAGATTCTGAAAAAACCTAAAATATGATCAATCCTCATGGCATCGAAATACTGCTCCAAAGCTTTGAATCTGTTTTTCCACCATCTGTAATCATCTTCTTTCATGGCTTCCCAATTATAGGTTGGAAATTCCCAGTTTTGGCCAAGCTCAGTGAACTGATCAGGGGGTGCTCCGGCCTGGAAATCCATTCCAAATAATTCTGGTTCAGTCCAAGCTTCTACAGAATATCTATAAATTCCTATCGGCAGGTCTCCTTTTAAAGAAACTCCAAGTTTATGAGTATAATCAACAGCATCCTTTAGCTGTACATGAAGCTGGTATTGTACCCATGCATGAAGCATTGAGATATCATAATCTTTACTTTTCGTTGTAAAGAACTGTAAAATCTTTCCTGCAATATATTTTTTATGAGTTTTCCACTCAGTGAAGTTCGGTGTCTTATATTTATCTCTTTGCACGCAGAATGCAGCATAAGGAACTAGCCAGTATTCATTGTCTTTTATAAATTTCTTGAAGTTTCTATCCTTATAAATTTTATCTTTTTCAGCATAGAAAACAGCTTTCAGATACTTCCATTTACCCGCGATCATTTTTTCATAATCAATAAGATCAAGGCTGTTTAAGCTCTGTTTTTCAACCTGATACTCATTAACTAATTCTTTCGGTAAAGAGAAGTCAAGTTTTTCCAGTGAAATATATTGAGGATGTAAAGCATAAACAGATACAGCTGCATAAGGGTAAGAATCTGTCCATGAATAATTTGCTGTCGTATCATTAATGGGAAGAATCTGGATAATTCCGAGATTTGTTTCCTTTGTCCAATCTGCCAGTTTTTTAATATCTGCAAACTCACCCACTCCAAAACCATCTTCACTTCTTAAGGAAAATACAGGAACGGCAACTCCGGCATCATGATACATCTGATAGCCTTTAAATCTAAAATAATGATTAGAAACAATCTGTAGAACATCTTCAAACGGATTGGCAATAGTGAATCTGTTATCTCCAGTCTCTACATCAATCACCCTGTTTTTCTTTCTATCGTAAATACAATATTTAAATTGAATTAATTCCTTTTCGGAAATTTCAACAGAAGCTTCCCAGATTCCAAAGTCTGTCTGAAACAAAGGAATTACCTTTCCATAGTCCCAATTTCCTAAGGAAGCAGTATTTCCAAACAAGACAATTCTCCAGTCAGGATTATATATTGGAGCCTCTATTCTAAATAAATGAGTATGCTTTTTTAAAACAGTCGATTTCTCAGAAACAAAATCATGTAGTTTGTTGTAAAGAATTTTATTGTTTAGATAATTTTCGGGAAAATTTTTATTATTCCATTCATCAAAAATAACAAACTCCTTATAGTTGTGTGGAAAATTAAGATGATGTGAAACAAATTCTTCTCTTAAAACATTTCCTTTTTCATTCACAACTCTATATTGATAAGAAATTGATTTTGAAAAATAATCAACCTCACATCTCCATAAACCATTCTCTGCACAAAACATAGTATGGATATGAGCTACAGTTCCTTCTTCACCTATAACAAGTTGTAGATTTTCTCCGGCCTTTACAATATATCCTACATTAAAGTATAGCTTCATCTATATTTTTTTATAAAAATACATTATAATATCGAAAAATAAAACTTCTTGAATATCAAATAATCATTAAAAAACCTATCCAATATGATTGAAAAGGTTCTATAATAAGTCAAATTTTTCGATATCTTTTTCTTAGCTAATTAATCTGTTACTAAGATTTTCTTAGTGAATATTATTTTTCCTGATTCATCAGCAATACTTACAATATAAGCTCCGTTAATAAATCCTCTAAAGTAAACTTTCTGATTCAAAGAACCGTCCTTAACAAGCAGGTTTTCATTCATAACATTTTTACCCGATAGATCAAATACATTTAGTTTAAGACTTCCTTTCACATTCTTATTGCTAAGGTGCACATTGATGTAATTCTCATCAACTCTGGTTGGATAAATATCCAGGTTAGCCACGGTATTAGAAGAACTCCTTTTATCATTAGCAAAATATTTACTTGCCAAGTCATAAATATGAAGATTCTGTTCACCAGGAAGTTGCTTTGCCTGTAAGCTCATTAGGTCTACTTCGTATAAAGGAGCACCCTTGGCACTTGCAATTACTACTTTACCTTGAGCATTCACTGCAGAACCATTTACAGAATAATTATCCGGAATACCCGTTATTTTACCCACAAATTTTGCCTTTAACTCCTTAATAGAAACCTTAAAAACATTTCCAGAAGCTGCAAAAATGTAAAAGTTATTATCGGCATCTGCAATCATATCACCACCAAAACCTGTTTCTATAGCAGTAAAAGAATTCTTTCCATTAGTAATATCATCCTTAATGATACCCAGATCATTAACAACATATTCTTCTCCTTTTTTACTTATCTGTAAAAGCTGTGTTCCAGCATTATTAACTGCATAAATATTTCCATCATAACCTACTGTCATTCTTGTAATATGAGAGTTAATATCACATGAAGACACCTTAGCTACATTATTCTCAACCAATGTAATCTCCTTAGTCTGAGGATTTAACACATAAATATTAGAAGAAAACATAGGCATATACACCAGATTATTATTAGAAGAGTCGTAAGCCAATGCTGCTATCGTTACAGCCTGCGAATTATTAAATGAGTTCCTCTCCTCAGCCACAGAACCTTTTCTAGCCTGCGAAAATACTTTTGCAGAAGATTCCGCTGTAAAAAATTTCTCGCCGGAGGTAGCATTTAAAGCATCTATAGCACAAAATCACTAAAATTAATACCCGGAGTATCTTTTCCTGTAATGGCAAACAAATCCTGTTGTGCCTGAGTATTTATACCTAATAATAATAAAAATAGAGGGAGTAAATGTTTTTTCATAGTATATAGTTTAGATGTATAATCAATTTGATATGACTAAGTTACACAATTTGTAAATTAAAAAAACAATTATTCTTTACAATTTAAGTACAATTCACAACAGATCACTCTAAATGTTATTATTATAATAAACATTAACCCAAGTTATGCTATTCAATAGAAGCATGCCTTGGCCTTGCTTGCCCTGCAAATGACCGATGTGTCTTGTATCTTGTTGGAGAATGAGTAGGTAGTGGGTAATAGTATAGTGGTATATATGCACAAAAAAAAATCCTTTATCGCAATGATAAAGGATTTTAAAAATAAAATAAAAACTGGCGGCGGCCTACTCTCCC
>NZ_JAWRWZ010000531.1:0-256 GCF_046535285.1 Chryseobacterium sp. SIMBA_028
CAAGAATCTCTGACGAATAGTCTTTTTCTGCTCCTTTTCTTTCAAGAATATGAATTTCAAAATAGGCAAACTTTGCTTTATCAAAATAAAGCGATGATGAACCATCTTCCCATGGATAATACAAATCTGTTCTTGCCCAGTCGAGAACCGGCATGAAGTTGTAACAAACCGTTGTAATGCCTGCTTTCCCTAAGTTTTCTAGGCTTTTACCATAGTTTTCTATCAGCTGATCCCGGTCTTCTCCTCCATATTTGAT
>NZ_JAWRWZ010000532.1:0-256 GCF_046535285.1 Chryseobacterium sp. SIMBA_028
GGTGTCCGCAGACATACGTCATATTGACGTTGACTTTGCGCGCGGATTCGTATCGTGGTTGATCAACGATAAAATAAAGTTCGACGGTCACAGTTTCAAATTAGACGAGCATAAGACACAGGGGTTATCTCCGCGATCAGTTAACGACTATATTAAGACCATACGGACTTTCTTTCGTTTTGTGATCGAAGAAGATTTGGCGATGGAAAATCCCTTTTTGAAGTTGAAACTCCTCACAGAACCGCAAGATGTTATT
>NZ_JAWRWZ010000533.1:0-256 GCF_046535285.1 Chryseobacterium sp. SIMBA_028
GTCGTGTCCGGCGCTCACCGGCTTTCCGGTTGAAGAACGCGCATAAACGCCTCACGTTCCCCATCGCGCCCCTGAACCTATGAGGGAATGGCGAACGCATCGCGTGGGACCGTCAGCCTGATCAGAAGCCCGTGAGGCCGCCAGTCCCTCGATACTTGCGCATTTAACGTCCGAACCACCATCTGCTCAAGCGTGGTTCCGAACCCCGATTCCTTGCTTTCGACGGTGGCTTTTGGGCATGCGTCGGACTCAAGCC
>NZ_JAWRWZ010000534.1:0-256 GCF_046535285.1 Chryseobacterium sp. SIMBA_028
ATTACGTTGTGAAATTGAACCATTATGTGAAATTGGAGTTGAATCAAATGTTACAACTTGTATTGCTGATATATACTTAAAAACCTCTTTATTAAGGTAATCCTGTTTATGTTTGTTTATCATCATGATCTATTTTAACATTACAGTTAATATCCAAATTTACGTAATGAGTTTATATAAAACATATATAAGTATGCATATACTTTCTAACACATGGCATTTATGCATAATGTTGATGTTTAGATAGATCGATTTT
>NZ_JAWRWZ010000535.1:0-256 GCF_046535285.1 Chryseobacterium sp. SIMBA_028
GCTCGGAGCGCCGCTTGACGGGCAGGCGGGCGTCGGGTTCCGTCTGAAAGACGGCTTCTTTCTTTCAAACTTCGCCTTCTCGGCTGAAGAACTGGACGCCTTGATCCTCTGTCTGGGCTGGTTGCAGCAAAGAGCCGACCCGGCGTTCGCCCAGAGCAGCGAAAGCGCGCTGGCGAAGATACTTTCGAGCCGGAGCGATCGTCCGTTCACAGGCGACGACACGCCGGCTGTCGTGACGGCCGCTTCTGTTTCCGAG
>NZ_JAWRWZ010000536.1:0-256 GCF_046535285.1 Chryseobacterium sp. SIMBA_028
GGGATTTCTACCGCACCTTTCTAACCGTGCTCCGCCACGGATCGCTCTCGGCTGCCGCCCGCGAACTCGGCCTGACACAGCCAACCGTCGGCCGCCATATCGACGCGCTGGAGCAGGCTGTCGGCACGCAGCTGTTTACCCGCTCGCAGAGCGGATTGCTGCCGACCGAGGCCGCCCGCGCATTGGCACCCTTCGCCGAGACCATGGCGTCAAGCTCGTCGGCGCTATTGCGGGCCGCATCAGGTCACCGTAACAG
>NZ_JAWRWZ010000537.1:0-256 GCF_046535285.1 Chryseobacterium sp. SIMBA_028
TTCTAATACCGGGTTTATTCCTTTCCCAAAAAACGGTTTCCGAGGATTACAAAAAAATCCCCGAAATCCTCGACAACACTGAATTCCTCTACCCTTTCATCAAACCTGATACAAAATATCAATATTGGTCGGTTCTTCGCAACATTCAAGATCCTGATCCTGATAAATCCATCATTTACGAAAGTCAAATGCCAGACTTTATGACGCTCAATGATCCAGCACCGGAAAAAGGTTTCTTTCAGCAATGCACAACAAG
>NZ_JAWRWZ010000538.1:0-256 GCF_046535285.1 Chryseobacterium sp. SIMBA_028
CTGAATTGATATTGGCACGCAATGAATTTCTGGTTTCACTATAATTTTGTAATAAACCCTCTTGTTTATTGTAATTATAACTGATGTATGCCTGCGTTTTCTCATTTCCTACAGAAATGTTGACATTCTGGTTTTGGGTTGTCCCCGTTCCACCAAGCATTCTTTCCTGCCAATCTAATGCAGGAGCCGATGCATATCTATTATTGATTCTACCATAAACTCCGGTATAAAATCCAGGAGTATCAGTTCCTAAACT
>NZ_JAWRWZ010000069.1:0-393 GCF_046535285.1 Chryseobacterium sp. SIMBA_028
CGCTCTTCCTTGCTGGTGCGCGAGAAGGCCGGGAAGGCGCGCTTGGCGGCGCCGATCGCGGCGCGCGCATCCTCGCGGTTGCCGAGCCTGACGGTGCCGATCTTCTCCTCGGTCGAAGGATTGAAGAGCTCGGCGGTTTCCTCGCCGTGAGGCGTCACGAAGGCGCCGTCGATGTAGACCTGAGTAATGTTGCGCATCGCTTTTCTCCTTTGTGCGATACGCCCTATCTGGCACCGGCCGATTGATCTGATAAGCTGCTCAATAACGGACGAGCTGGTAAGGAGATCAGGACAATGATGCGCGGCACGCTGGCGGAGCTGGAAGCGGTCATAGCCGTCGCAGCCAAGGGCGGCTTCCGTGCCGCCGCCCGCGACCTCTCGATTTCCTCCTCGG
>NZ_JAWRWZ010000539.1:0-256 GCF_046535285.1 Chryseobacterium sp. SIMBA_028
GCGTGATAATAAAGAAACGCCAGGTAATACCCCTTCTTTAAAACCGCCGAAAAAACCGAAAGGAAAATAAAACTTTCAATTAAAATCATTTTAAAATCCTGACATTGTCGGGATTTTTTTACGAAAAACATAATTCAAAGAGGTTGAAATCTTCAAATAATTTGTAAAACAACTTACCGTAAGTATATCGAGCTCGCGGAGGTTTTTTTCTGAAACAGAAAAAGTGAGTGACGGCGGAAGCTATGGGTTGGGATTT
>NZ_JAWRWZ010000540.1:0-256 GCF_046535285.1 Chryseobacterium sp. SIMBA_028
GTGTTTGATGGCGAAGACTGCGCAACAACCCGTTCTGGTGATCATGGGAGTTTCCGGTTCGGGCAAGTCGACCGTGGCCGGTGTACTGGTCGGCAAGCTGGGGTGGGACCTTGCAGAAGGAGACGACCTTCACCCAGAAGCCAACGTGGCAAAGATGCAATCCGGGCAGGCACTCAGCGATGAGGACCGTTGGCCTTGGCTTGAGATCATTTCCCGCTGGATCAAGGAACACACTGAGGCCGGAAAGCCCGCGACC
>NZ_JAWRWZ010000541.1:0-256 GCF_046535285.1 Chryseobacterium sp. SIMBA_028
GACGGCAACGCGGTGCAGTTCATCGTGCCTGTGTCCTCCTCCAATGAGTTGCGGACCCACGTCCAGGAACTGCGCGATACCGTGCGGTCCGGCGTTCCGGGCGTCCACGCCTGTGTCACTGGCCCTGCCGGGCTGACCGCAGACCTCGTCAACGCCTTTGGCGGCATCGATGGAATCCTGCTGTTGGTCGCACTGGGTGCCGTTTTTGTGATCCTGCTGCTGGTGTATCGCTCGCTGGTGCTGCCCCTGGCCGTTC
>NZ_JAWRWZ010000542.1:0-256 GCF_046535285.1 Chryseobacterium sp. SIMBA_028
CTTATCAAAGAAGCCGATCTGATCTTTTGTTTTATATTGGATTTGATAGGTATAATCGCCGGGACTTAAGATCACATCTTTATTTCCCACATATATTTTCAGAAAGCCATCTTCAATTTCCTTATGATAATCTTCTTCCGCTCCATCTTTTTTAATGGAGATGATGTCGTATTTTACCTTTTGAGTCTTCTTATTTAAGTTTCTGGACAGTGGCAATGCCCGGTAAATTCCCCTTTTAATATTATTTCCTAAGCTG
>NZ_JAWRWZ010000543.1:0-256 GCF_046535285.1 Chryseobacterium sp. SIMBA_028
AACATGATGCCTCCGGGAAAAAGCCGACCGCCCGAGGCGGTCGGTCAAAGCACTTCGGCAAAATCCGAGGGCCGAGCCGAAGTGAAAACGGATGCGGTTTCGTGAAACTCAGTTGAACTAGGCCGAGCTACGGCCCGCGGAGGGTTACTGTTGGCTGCTCGACGGTGCCGGCACATCGGGCATGTCTGCGCCCGTATCCCATTGCCACGACTTGAGGTTGCTGCCTTCTTGAAGCTCCCGCAGCTCCTTCCGGTAT
>NZ_JAWRWZ010000544.1:0-255 GCF_046535285.1 Chryseobacterium sp. SIMBA_028
GCGGATAGCTATTTCTGCTGCTATATCTGTGGTTTCTGTTAAAAAGAAAGACTTATAGAAGTAAGTGATTTTTCCAGGATGACAGTGAGACCATTATCCAGACAGCCATTAGCCAACACACGAAGCTTCATTACGATTCACGGAGGGGAACCGCCCCTCCTTTTTCGGAAATTTTATAAAATCCCCTTGCATGGCCTGTCAGAGCGGTTTTTGGTCTTGATGTGTTCGACTGTTGGTGTTGACGAAGAATTCAAG
>NZ_JAWRWZ010000070.1:0-392 GCF_046535285.1 Chryseobacterium sp. SIMBA_028
TAGAGCCGTGTCGGCGGCGCTCCGCGCAGCCTGACGGCCACTTATGGTTGCCAACAACGACGCCTCGCTCTAGCATGTGTAAGTCACCACTTACTTAGAGAGCCAGCGCATGAACCTTCTTTCCAGCAAGCCCAAGCACCAGACCTGTGAACTCTACGCCGAGCAGTCCGTCCAGATGGCGGAAGATGCTCTGACCCGCATGAACGACGCGAGTGACCGCATGGCTGAAGCCATCGGCACCACGCAAGACCAGATCGACGTTCTTCTGGAGCGTGTGGCACGTCTTGAGCAGCGCAAGCACCACCTCGACGAGAAGATTGCCGGCATCAGCCAGGCGCTTTTCCAAGAGGATGTCGTCGAGTTCCCGCTGGGGCCTATCGGTGAGCTGGAAG
>NZ_JAWRWZ010000545.1:0-255 GCF_046535285.1 Chryseobacterium sp. SIMBA_028
CCTTTAATAAACGGCAAAAAAATATATGTTTATGATTATTTTAAATTTGTATCATTACCGGAGTATATAGTAGATAATAATTTAGAGATTATAAATACAACTCCTTCTATTTTTAATGAATTAATTGATTTAAGTCATGATTGTTTACCTTTTAAAGGCTTGAAAACTATAATGATAGGAGGAGAAACTGCTAATATTAGCTTATTGAATAAAATAAATGAAAAAATACCTCATGCTAATTTAATTAATGCTTAT
>NZ_JAWRWZ010000546.1:0-255 GCF_046535285.1 Chryseobacterium sp. SIMBA_028
GTATGTTTTTGCCCTTCCTATTGCTTATGTCATCAACATCGGACTTTTTATGATTCCCCTGACGGTTTTTGTTTATTATGTTTTAATGAGTCTGGAACTGATCGCTGAAGAGATTGAAGATCCCTTTAACAACGATGAAAATGATATTCCAATGGAGGCTCTGGCTCAAAATATTGAAAAAAATGTACACCAGATCATGGGCTTAAAAAATAAAAATCAAGCTTAAAGCTTGATTTCCTTGAGTTCACCGTCCTG
>NZ_JAWRWZ010000547.1:0-255 GCF_046535285.1 Chryseobacterium sp. SIMBA_028
GGACGAGGCCATCGCGGCGGGCACCAAGACATTGTGGCTGCAGTTGGGCTCATGGCATGAGGACGTTGCCCGGGATGCCGAGTCCGCTGGGCTCAATGTCGTCATGGATCGATGCGTGAAGATCGAACATGCCCGCTTCCATGGCGGACTTCACCTAGCCGGTTTCGACACGGGGGTCATATCCTCCAAGCGTCAGGTCCTCGGGTAGCTCCTTGCTCGCGGAGCTCCTTGCGGGGCCGCTATGGTCGTCCACGG
>NZ_JAWRWZ010000548.1:0-255 GCF_046535285.1 Chryseobacterium sp. SIMBA_028
GTAATAAGAACAGTAAAACTTTCTCCACAATCGAAAATAGGAACGATCCGTTTTCCATTTAGTATTTTATAATTCAATATAGTTGGCAAATAAAAGTATGCGCCCTCTACATCTTCAATTCGATATTTTAATTCCGGAATATTTCCAATATTTCTCACAAATACTTCTGATATTCCGAAATTCAATAATTCCTTAACTCTATTTTCTTTAGGTATAATGCTGGTCATAATAGTGTAGCTACTCTGAAATATACAG
>NZ_JAWRWZ010000549.1:0-255 GCF_046535285.1 Chryseobacterium sp. SIMBA_028
CCTGCTGTGGCTTCTCGCCGATGATTTCTCGAGCGCACTCCAGGCGTTTCGTGCCTTGCAGCTATCGATGATCAACTTCACCGGCATTCTCGCCATCGGGTGCATGAGTGCCGGCATGCTTCTCGCGATGCGGCCGGCCCGTGTTGAACCGTTTCTGGGCGGTCTCGACAAGACGTACCGTCTTCACAAATGGCTTGGTATCAGTGCGCTGGTGCTAGCCATAGTTCATTGGCTCTGGGTCAAGTTGCCGAATTG
>NZ_JAWRWZ010000550.1:0-255 GCF_046535285.1 Chryseobacterium sp. SIMBA_028
TATGAGCATCTCTTTCATATACTTTCACATCACCGCCTTTCATCTGCAGTAATCTTGCAAGTGTAAGTCCACCGGGCCCGCCGCCAATAATTGCTATTTTTTTATGTTGTATGACCATAACGTTAAAATTATGGCACAAAATTACTTTTCAGGCAGTACGGAAAATTGTATAAATCGGTCGTTTTTATTTTGGCTGAGTTCTTTAGGCAGAAAACCTGAGAGTTTTTTTATTTCTTTAATAAAATGGGACTGGTC
>NZ_JAWRWZ010000551.1:0-255 GCF_046535285.1 Chryseobacterium sp. SIMBA_028
ATCGTATATTTTGATCCATTTTTACGAATAAAACCACTGTTACATAATTTTATCCGATAATATATATCTTCCTGTCTTTAATGCTTATTACGATCTTGTTTCCGAGCCAGTTAATCCCTGTTTTTCCTTCATAAATGAGGTTTTCAACAAATGTTACAGCCGGCTTGTCCACACGAGCGTAAGGGTTGGAAATAGATCCAATATTTCCTTGATATATTTTCGTTTTTACTGCTTTATTAATTTCACTTTCTTTCT
>NZ_JAWRWZ010000552.1:0-255 GCF_046535285.1 Chryseobacterium sp. SIMBA_028
GTGCCCAACATCGGGGATGTCAGGGACTGACTTGGCGAGCATGGGCGAGACGGGCGGCATCACGGGCAGGTCCATAGGTCAATGTCTACCTGCCCTGGCCCAGTGAAGCTAGTGTTCGGCGATGGATATCCGGCCGTGTTGCGGGCGGGACCTGTGACGACCGCGCAGCCGTTACATTAATGTGACTTTGTTTTCCGCCTAGGGTAACTTCATAGGGCGACCCGGAACTCCGCTGGGCCGTTTCCGGGCTGACGC
>NZ_JAWRWZ010000553.1:0-255 GCF_046535285.1 Chryseobacterium sp. SIMBA_028
GATGTTCGCCTCGAACCTCCTGCAAGGGCCAGGTGGGGCCGACGCGGTGTCCGCATACGTGGGCACGGACGCGCCGAAGGTGATCCGACTTCTGAACAGCGGCGTGAACATCATGGACCCTGAGCAGCTCAAGCAGCAACGCGAGCTGATTGCGCGCTCGACCGGCGCAACGGCCTCGCCGCAGGACGTGAAGCTCGCGCAGGACACGGTGAGCAAGGCGGACCCCGGCTGGTTCCGCCGCATGGTTCCGTGGGG
>NZ_JAWRWZ010000554.1:0-255 GCF_046535285.1 Chryseobacterium sp. SIMBA_028
CAAGCGCCGCAACAGCGGTCCCGGCGCTGGAATAACACGGCAGGTAGGTCCCTCCTTCGCCCCCGACCAAGCCTTCCACCTGGATCGAGGGATCAAGGATGCCCGTGAATGCGGCCCCCACCGGTTTCCCGGCCCGGGAGGCGCACTCGGCAAGAACGCCGGCCAAGGCTTCAACAGTGAGGCCTCGGACGGGCAGGAGAGCTGCCACTACTGCGTGCACCGTCTCCTCTGCCAAAGTTTCCTGCAGGCGGGCCT
>NZ_JAWRWZ010000071.1:0-391 GCF_046535285.1 Chryseobacterium sp. SIMBA_028
GCTAGAAAACAATATTGAAATCCAAATATATAGAATCATTCAAGAGTTGATGAATAATATTTTAAAGTATGCAGATTCAAGTCATGTAACTATTCAAATATTAAAGCTTAAAAATAAAGTAAATGTTCAAGTAGAAGACAATGGTATTGGCTTTAACACTAATGAACACTCCAATGGCATGGGGTTACAAAATATAAGGTCTAGAGTGAGCTCATTAGGAGGTGAAATCGATATTGATTCTGTAATTGGACGTGGAACCTATGTGAATATAGAAATACCTATAAATAGTAATATATGATAAAGATTATTATTGCTGATGACCATGAGATAGTTCTTGATGGTTTGGAATTAGTCATTAAGAATGATCCTAATATTGAGATTGTTGGACGTG
>NZ_JAWRWZ010000555.1:0-255 GCF_046535285.1 Chryseobacterium sp. SIMBA_028
GACATCCTTGATGGTGGCGCAGATCCTGAGCATGTCCTCGAAGGTGAGCAGATACGAACCTTTCTGGAACACATCCAATACCCGGACTGGGTGGGAGGGCGGTGAGCCCATGGCTTTGAACACCTCGGCACCCGTATCGGATGCGACAGCCCCGCCTGTGCGGGAAGAGCGCGTCGAGATGGTGCCTCCCGTGGCCAGCAGCACGACGTGGGCGCCGGTAACAGTCATTTCAGCTCCATTGGTTGCTCTGCGGCC
>NZ_JAWRWZ010000556.1:0-254 GCF_046535285.1 Chryseobacterium sp. SIMBA_028
GTTATTGACGGTCGTTTCCGTGTCGTTCGCGTCACCGTGCGAATTCGACACCGAGGCCTGTCAGGTTGCAAAACGACACAAACGACAATATGGGCCGCAAAGCGCCCACTGACTGCGGCGTCTCTAAATGTCCAAAACGGGTTAGCTACAGAAACTCAACGATTGACAGAGCCGCGATGGCAGCACCACTCTCAGCTTCCGCGCGCCGGCCGACAAGGGACATTCGACTACGCCGCCTGAATTGCCGACACTCG
>NZ_JAWRWZ010000557.1:0-254 GCF_046535285.1 Chryseobacterium sp. SIMBA_028
TTTCTTCCTCCGTCCCGCAGCCGCCCGAGGTCTCGGTTCCGTCCTCATCCTGCCAATGGACCTGGATGGCGCGGTGGAGGCGGCAGTGAACCTTTACTGCCCGCATATTCACGGCTTCGAACCCGAAACCATCATGGCCGCGGAAACCGCGACCTCCTACGCGTCCGCAGCAATCAGGTTGGCGTCTAAAACTGTGAACTCATCCGGAACCTGGGCTGACATGCGCAGCGCGATCGAGTCGCGAACCATCATCG
>NZ_JAWRWZ010000558.1:0-254 GCF_046535285.1 Chryseobacterium sp. SIMBA_028
GCTCCTGATGTTGCTTCATTATTGATAAGACTTCCGGGATTCATCTGGGTGTATCTTGCCCATAATTCTGCATACCCGCTAAAAGAGATATACCTTGAATGTTCATCATTTAAATAATGGGTCAGTCCCGGGTTATTGAAGTCATTCTTTTTCTGCGCTTTCACTCCAGCCCCCATACTCATGAATGTCAGCACAACAAGACCTGTTTTAAAAGATTTTCTATTCATACTATTTTCTTTTCTAATCCTTTTCAG
>NZ_JAWRWZ010000559.1:0-254 GCF_046535285.1 Chryseobacterium sp. SIMBA_028
CCCAAGGTCAAATTTGTATCACAGTAGATGGTAAATTGGCGGCGGTTGCACTTTCCATTATCGTGAATTATAATGAATTTGGGGATGATCATACCTATGTTGATATCACAGGAAATTATACTTTTAATACCCACTTATCAACAGGAGATGTTTTGTATGGAATAGAAGTTTTCGTTGATCCCGCATATCGCGAATTACGTCTGGGAAGAAGACTTTACGATGCCAGAAAAGAGCTTTGTGAACTGCTCAATCTT
>NZ_JAWRWZ010000560.1:0-254 GCF_046535285.1 Chryseobacterium sp. SIMBA_028
TGGCACGCGGCGGCGTTCTTCAGCCGGGCCAGCTCAAGGCCGGGGATATTCTCTACAATCCTGCCAACTTCGCAGTCGCGAACTGAGGAGATAAGCGATGAGCATCGCCGAACCGGCAGTCCGTGGCGAAGTCACGATCCGAAACCTCTCGAAATCCTATTCGATCAAGGGCCGTCGTCTCGACGTGCTTCAGGGCGTCAGCAATCACATTCGCGCTGGGGAAAGTCTTGCGATCGTCGGTGCATCAGGGTCGG
>NZ_JAWRWZ010000561.1:0-254 GCF_046535285.1 Chryseobacterium sp. SIMBA_028
GCAGCAGGCAACACAAGCGAACAACAGCTTGAAACGAGGGCGACCACCCCTAGCGTCGGCTGTCTCAGAGTGGTGCTTGCCAACCCCAGGACATGGAGTGTTTTTGGCATGTCTTCTGCTACAACCGCATCACAATTTTCACCAACCACTTCGGACGCGACGGCCTCTGAAGCAGGGCTGCTTGACGCGCCCGGCTCATTTCACGGCTCTTCGGGATGGTCCTCGATTGAGCACGCGGACGGCGCAGTGCACGG
>NZ_JAWRWZ010000562.1:0-254 GCF_046535285.1 Chryseobacterium sp. SIMBA_028
CTCATAAACACGCCACAGATGAACATTTTCATAACTCGATTCTTTTATGATGGAAGAAACTAGAGGGTGCCAGTCATCAAAAATTTTAGACAGGTATTCTTTTAGATTTTCCACAGAATATTCTTCATCAATTTTATATTTTTCATTATCAAATTGCAAATACCATAGAATTTTATCTTCAGAAAGTTTAAGGATTCCAAATGCTAAACCACCGTCTTCATGATGAAATTTCATAAAATTATCTTCAATACAGG
>NZ_JAWRWZ010000072.1:0-390 GCF_046535285.1 Chryseobacterium sp. SIMBA_028
CTATGGAAATGCTTCAATGGCAGGTTGGAATACTTCCACTATTAAGAACTTCAGATCCATGTTTGGATATGCGATTAGCAGTAGTACAATTACACCTCCTGATTTCTTCAACCCTCCTATCGGCTCGTGGGATACTTCGTCAGCAGAAAATATGAGTTTTATGTTTAATATCAGAAAAGCATTCAACCAAAATCTCAATAGCTGGAATGTCTCGAATGTATCAAATTTCTCGTTCATGTTCGCATCTTGTGAGTCTTTTAATCAGCCTTTAGACCAATGGGATGTTTCTAATGCGACAGATATATCGTACATGTTTCATTTTATTCCTGTTTTTAATCAGTCTCTGGCTACTTGGAATACTTCAAAAGTTGTCAATATGGAGCACATCTT